>JAATGO010000237.1 GCA_015654605.1 Betaproteobacteria bacterium | reverse complement strand
TTTTCCCAGATTTTCACCGCACTTCGGTTCAGGCTTTCGCCACCGATTCGAAATCCTTCCGGGTTGGTACCACCGTTGCCGAATGGAGAAGAGCCTCCGGTGCCGATCCATTTACTTCCACCTTCATGGCGTTCTTTTTGCTCTTGCAATAATCGTTTCAGTTGGTCTGCGAGTTTATCGTAACCGAATTTTTCCAATGCGGATTTTTGCTCAGGCGTGAGCTCCCGGGATAATTTTTTTAATAACCAGTCAAGGGGAATATCAGGGTTTTTCTGGAAGACAGCGTCGATGCCTTTGAAATAGCGATTAAATGCTTGATCAAATTTATCATAATGACTTTCATCTTTAACTAAAATAGTACGGGCAAGATAATACAAGTCCTCCAATGATGCGTGTGCCATGCCTTTGTGCAAGGCTTCAAGAAAAACCAGAAATTCCTTGGTGGAGACTGGAATATTGGCATCGCGTAACGTAAAGAAAAAATCGATCAGCATCGCCGCTATATTTTATAGACCAAGCCGGTGATGTAAATGATGCTTGATAGTTGGCCATTCCGATTCAATGATGGAAAATACCACTGTATCACGCAAAGATCCATCTGGCATACGTTGATGATTACGTAAAATTCCATCCTGCTTAGCACCCAATCTGGCAATGGCAGCACGTGACTGTTGGTTGATCCAGTGCGTACGAAATTCAACTGCGATACAATGCATTGTCTCAAAAGCATGTGTGAGTAACATCAATTTACATTCTGTATTGATACCAGTACGCTGTGCACTGGCAGCAGTCCAGGTAGAACCAATTTCCACGCGTTTGTGTACTGCGTCGATATTCATATATCCCGTCATGCCGCATAGTGCGCCCGTATCTTGGCGACGTATCACGAAGGGCAACATACTGCCTTTTTTTTGCAAATCGAGACGACGTTCGATTTCTGAGTACATACGTTCCGGCGCTGGAACAGATGTGTACCATAGCTTCCATAAATTGCCATCAGATACGGCTGCAATTAATGCATCGTGATGCTCAGGAGACAGTGGTTCTAATACAGCATGATGACCATTAAATGTTTTTGTTTGTAAGAATGTCATAGTAGCCACGTTTCAGTTTATTTATTCGGAGTCACATTGATGAGTTGTTTAAGACGATTGTTAAACACGATAAATTAACGTCACAAATTGCTAACACCGTGTGCGCGCCACCGCAGCTAGTTGTTCCAGTAAATGCATGTCTTGTTCATTTTTCAATAGGGCACCATGCAGTGGAGGAAGTGTAGCTTGTCCTTCATCCTGGCGCGAGGCATCTAATGAAACATCTTCTGCCAGTAATAATTTTAGCCAGTCAATTAATTCTGATGTGGATGGTTTCTTCTTGAGTCCAGGAATGTTGCGAACATCGTAAAAAATCTGCAAGGCCTGCATCAGTAACTCTTGCTTGAGGTTCGGAAAATGTACTGCGACAATTTGTTCCATCGTGATTTTGTCAGGAAACCGGATGTAATGAAAGAAACAGCGACGGAGGAAAGCATCGGGTAATTCTTTTTCATTATTTGATGTGATAATGACGAGAGGACGCTGTATGGCACGGACTATTTCACGGGTTTCGTAGACATAAAATTCCATACGATCAAGTTCGCGTAGTAGGTCATTTGGAAATTCGATATCGGCTTTATCGATTTCATCGATCAACAAGACTACAGGTTCTTCTGCGGTAAATGCTTGCCACAAGACACCTCTGATAATGTAGTTGTGGATATCGTTGACACGTTCGTCACCGAGTTGTGAGTCACGCAAACGTGATACTGCATCATATTCATAAAGACCTTGTTGTGCTTTTGTGGTGGATTTGATGTGCCATTGCAATAATGGTCGTTGCAGCGCCATAGCAACTTCTTCCGCCAACATCGTTTTTCCAGTACCTGGTTCGCCTTTGATCAAAAGAGGGCGTTCGAGGGTTAATGCAGCATTAACTGCCAGTGTAAGGTCGTCAGTAGCAATATAGCTGGTAGAACCTGAAAAATGTGAATCTGTTGGCATAGTGAAATGTCATCAAGAAGAAAATAAATTTGAGTATAAAGGAAAAAATGTGCATTTGTTTTTCTCAGAGGCACACTTTACAAGGTTTTATACGAATTTATTCTCGTATGTTTGTGAGAAGTGTCAAAATATTTATAGAGAGACATGCATAAAAAAATGCCATTAGGAGATAGTTATCTTGTAAAAATTTTTTACTGACTGAGATATTGGATTGAAGTACGCCATTTCGTCCCCATATATCTACGCAATATCGAAAATTTGTCGTGCATATTTATATATGCTTTATTTGGAATGATGTACAGGGAGTTTTAGAAGGGATTTCCTCGTACTAGTACACATTTTATGTTTTTTGATGAAATGCGTGCTAGTCCGAGGGTATGCATTTCATGATCTCTATGAAGATATCTTTGACATATCCTTTATTATTATGAGTATTGAATGAAGTTTTTTCTCTTAAAAATGCAGGTAATGTGGCGCCGTTTTCGCAGTGAGATGCGAGGACGATTTTCTTGGAGGAGGCAGGGACAGGATAATACATACCAGGGATATGCCAGGGCAATAGCAAGCTTGATGGGATACGCAGATCCAGAACTGGCCTGGCGTGACCGTGCTAATTGGATGATTGATATTGCCGAGTGGATAGGTCATCGACCCAAAGTCACATTGCATGACCGAAAGGCCTGGCGACAAGTCAAGCACCACAAAGTGACCTTGCTGCTGGATTGGCTTGATGATCATCGAGACATACGGCGCTTAGTGCAGACGACTTTACAAAAAACATTAAGAGAAGCGGGTGGCCCAGAATTATTTTCAGCTACTGGATTGCCATATGAAGCCGCTTTTTTTAGCGAGTTATCAGATCGATTGTCACAAAAGATGCTACCGCGCTATTTGTCCGAAAGTGATTTGTCAGGGTTATTTACGGCGATGTTTCCCGATCCTGATGATGCGGAGTGGTTACTCGAGCTTGATCATGACATGTTAGATCGCCTGTGGAAGTTACTGGCAGATGAGGGAATTTCCCACATGTACTGGCAGCAGATTGATGAGGCATTGACGTATTTGACAACGGTTGTGGTGGCCGATGGTATTAGCCCAGCATTCCGTATGCGATTGGGACCAAAGATGCCGCTACAATCAACGCCATTCATGGCTTTGCGACGTGAAATGGAAAAATACTTACGAGG
>JAATGO010000127.1 GCA_015654605.1 Betaproteobacteria bacterium | reverse complement strand
CATAACGTACCTTTGGGTTTGATTATCAGAAGTTGAGATGTCTGGATGTGGTGGATAAATATGATGCCTTGGCTGATTATCATTTTATTTCCAACAGGAAATCAAATGATCTAATCGAATCAGTAACTGGTAAGTTTTATTAGCCAAAATCATGCCATGATGATGTTATCAGACTTAATTTATCTTTTTAAGGCAAAAGTGGTTTTAAATTTAACCATTTTGGTCTTGTTTTGTTGGAAATTGGTGCGGTATTTGCACCATAGATGTGCGGCATTGGTCGCTTCCCGTGAAGGGTGCGACTTTGATAAACTTTAGGCATTGAATAATGCGAAAGCAAAGAGATGACGAACGGCGATAGTCTCCCCAGCTCTGGTGACTTTAAGGTCAGACAGGTCTATGAGCAGGTTGCAGACACAATCAGGATGGACATTATCAATGGCACATATAGCGAAGGAGCTAGATTGCCGTCGGAACGAGAGCTTGCTTCTCGCTTGAAGGTGAGTCGACCAGCTGTGCGGGAAGCTATTGGCGCACTACAAAATGAAGGTCATGTTATCACTAGGCGTGGGTCGGGAACCTACGTGACAGCGCCCCTGGTACGGGTGGCAACCACACAATTGATGCAGGTGTCTGCGCGCGATGCGGATATCAGTCCGATGTCCATCCTCGAGGTGCGGCTAATTATCGAACCGGCTATTGCTCGCATGGCTGCACGTCATAAAATGCGTGATGAGTTGGCAGAGTACTACTTGAACGTGATGGATAGCATGAGTAGTGTGACCAAACCGGAAGATCAGGTCGTATGGGGTGATGCTGATGGTAAGTTTCATCATCAACTGGCAGTAATGACTAAAGATGCACTTATACTCAAAATCGCTGATGAAATTGCCAAGAGCGTTGAACAGCCCTTATGGAGGCGCTTGCGAGATGATGGTATTTACGATCCTATGCGCATGCGACTTTATGTCGCCGAGCATAGACTCATCTATGAAGCTATTGTGATTGGTGATGGAGATGCCGCGGCTTTTTATATTGAAGGACATTTGAAGCGAGTTCATCGTGACTTTATTGGGCAGGAAGAGTAAATGCTCATGGCCAATGTACCAGATATTTTTGTTATAAAGGCTGCGCATGAAGAAGATGTTGGAGTTTGGCTTGCCGAACTTAACTTAAACTAAGAATAAAAAACATGCCGAGTAAAGAAAGATAGGTTTCAGCGTGGGAAACTGGTACCGAAGGATATCGACAACACTAAGCGACAACATTAAGATTTGTCGTCTGAGGATAAGGTGATAGGCCGTTGACCAACGGTATATTTTGCTAGATGACCAGCCTCCATCTACTGGTAGCAAGATACCGGTACAGAGCGTGCTGCGATTGCTAACATGCCCACGACTGCGACCATATACAGAATTGTGGTAATCAGATTAGTTTCCCAAGCAGGGAACTTCCCAAGTGCATGGATCATGGTTGGGAGCCAAAAGCTGATGAGATAGATTGCTGTAGTAATGGCAAAGTAGATGAATGCCAGCATGTAGAGTCGAATATCTTTTAGCGCAGCACCAAAATGAGAATGGCTGTTACCACTATTTCCTGCATTGTCTTTTGCAAGATCATCTGCAATGGCCTTGCATTCTTCCAGCGTCAGCCATTGTGTTTCGGCAGGTCGATCTGATGGTAAAAAATATACGGCAAAGCCAAGCATGACCGAGGGAATCCCTTCTAGTAGGCATAGCTATTGCCAATCGGCGAACCTACCGACGTTTTCCAAACCACTAAGTACTGCTTACTGCCGTTGTGAGATCATGAGCAATCTTAGCGTCTATTCTTTGCTGATGATCTAGCCGCATCTGGCAGAGCTGTATTTTGTAAATGCCATACCAGATGTTGTGCAGCAGCGGGGAGAGCCTCCAGTGAACGCACGCCGATTTTTAATTCCCGCATAGCCCACGCTTCGGTTAATGGTATCGCGCGAATATTAAGTGTCTTGGTGTATTGTCGGGCAACCTGTTCTGGCATGATGCCAATACCTAGAGCAGAATCAACCATCATGCACAGAGCATCGTAGCTAGTAACCTGAATGCGCATTTTTACACTGCGGTTAACTTCATTGGCCGCGCGTATCAGTAGGTTATTGATGGCGCTGCCTGTGTGCAGGCCAACATAATCGAATTCTAGTGTATCGATAAATGGAATATGAGTTCGTTTGGAGAGGGGGTGATTCTTTGCCATGATCAGTGCTAGACGGTCACTGTGGTATGGGAAGATTTCCAACTCATGAAAAACAGAAGGCTCTTGTGTAAAAATTCCTATGTCTGTCGAATTTTCTTCTATCGCTTTCGTAATGACTGAGCTGATTTTTTCTTCGAGATGCACATTGACATGAGGATATTTTTCGAGAAAAGATTTGATTTCGCGCGGCAGAAATTGCGTGATGGCAGAAATGTTAGCGAATATGCGAACATGGCCACGTAGGCCACTACCGTACTCCTGCATTTGCACAAAGATGTCATCAAATTCGTGAATTGCACGTCGTGCAAGGGAGGAGAGAGCGATGCCGGCGTCCGTCGGGATAACTCCACGATTTGTACGTACTAGTAGCTGAATTCCCAGAATATGTTCTATTTCACTCAGGCGTTTGCTGATGGCAGCGGCAGCAATATGTTCTCGCTCGGCAGCTGCAGCGATGGTTCCTTCTTTGATGACGCTGAGGAACAATTTAAGGGACATAGGGTCGAGACGCATGGGATCAATGGCATTGATATGTTGTGTGGAATTGGTTTGCCTCGTTTGGAAAATTTATTATACACAGGATCGTTTGTCTCTTGATAGCTTGTCATCGTATTTGACGATGGCAGTCTCGCCAATGATTGCTGTCCAAACATGGTGTAAATCATTATCATCACAAAAAATTCAATAGGTAGCGAATAAAGCACGCATACAAAGCGTATTCGCTATGGCGTGGAGACAAGACATGATTTTACCCATCACCAGTCAATGGATGACACTGCTCTCTAGTGTTGTTGGAAATTTTTCAAATAAGCTGATACAGCCCACTGGTATTGGTAGCGCGGTACCTACCTGTCTCGTGGTTTGTACAGCAGCATCTGGATATTGAGTATGAGCCAAGCAACAATGCAAAATGAGGATTCGTTTAAGGGAATTAAGGTAATTGAGCTTGGTAGCTTGATTGCCGGGCCATATGCCGCCAGTGTATTGGCACAATTTGGTGCCGAAGTGATTAAAATTGAGTCGCCAGAGGGTGGTGATCCTTTGCGCAAATGGCGCAAATTACATAACGGTACTTCACTTTGGTGGTATGTGCAGAGTCGGAATAAAAAGTCCATCACACTTGATCTCAAAAAGGCACAAGGACAGCAGATCGTCCGTGATTTGGTGAAAGATGCAGATATTGTCATTGAAAATTTTCGACCAGGAACATTGGAAGCATGGGGATTGGGCTGGGAACATTTGGTCGCCATCAATCCTAACTTGATCATGGTGCGCATTTCTGGTTATGGCCAGGATGGCCCCTATAGTCGACGTCCTGGTTTTGCCGCCATTGCGGAGTCCATGGGAGGACTCCGCAATCTGATTGGCTTCCCGGATCGCCCCCCTGTGCGGACAGGGGTCAGTATCGGTGATACGTTAGCCTCATTATATGGCGTGATTGGGGCATTACTCGCTATGCATCATTTGAAAGTCAATGGAGGTAAGGGGCAATTCATTGATATCGCTTTGTATGAAGCTGTATTCGGTGTGATGGAAAGCCTGATTCCAGAATATGGACAATTCGGTTTTGTGCGAGAACGTTCCGGTGCCAGTTTGCCTGGAATATCGCCTTCTAGTACTTACTTATGTCGTGACGGTTTATATGTGATTATCGCTGGTAATGGCGATAGCATTTTCAAGCGTTTGGCATACGCAATGGGGCGTGCTGATCT
>JAATGO010000056.1 GCA_015654605.1 Betaproteobacteria bacterium | reverse complement strand
TTCTCAGGGGGGTGTGCCCGTTTAGGCGGGTGTATCTTTCTGAGTGCAGCTGGTAGTATATGGGTAGAGTTGTTGTGTTGTAGCTAATGCATCCGAAGCTGCTGTTATCATCCTCTGAGCCAGGTGTGCACCAGTAAAAGCATGACACCAGCTCGATTGAGTTTTCAGGCCGAGCAATGCTGATCAAGTTTAAATTGCCTGATAGCTATGCCAGTCTGAAAGGCAAGTCACTTGTGCCACATACCGAGGAAACAGCGACGTCGACGCAAGTCCAGTGTCACGAGCGTCATCCTTTCTGCTGTATTGCCTTATGAAAGATGCTTTGTGAAGAGCTCGCACCAGGAGCCAAGCTTCAGTGCTCTTGCGCAGAGACTGCAGCGTTCGAAATCCTATGTGAGATTCTGGAGACCCTGGTGTTTCTGGCGAAACGCGGCGCAACGTAAAGCCGGACCTGCAAATTTGGGAGGCCAGGCCATTTGCATTAAAGGTGCTGCTGCTTGTGCCTCTTCACATTGGCGGAGCAGCTATAAGCATAGCAGACAGCACGAAGGGGCAAGTCCGCGAAGTTGGAAGGCGAGTACTGGAACCCTGTTTGCTCGCCAAAGAATCCCGTCTACCTGGTGTGGCGAATCGTGGATCTTGCAGTAGGCTCGGATCCCCACAAATATGGAGTTGATAGATCAGATTAGAAGCTGCCATAGCTGAGGCGAGCTGCACGCTGTACCTCAAAAGTCCTGGCAACAATCTGCGAATCGGTGAGTCAAGCTCGTCTTCTTCAGAACTGAATGTGCAAGGAAAGCTGCTTTTAGAAGCTTCAAGCACGCGAAGGATTTTGCGACGCTCCTGAGTGGTGCCGAAAGGGAGCAGAGACACGAGAGGTTCTTCTTGACCTTCTCCGAGAGTCCGTTGTATACTTTCGTTGTGCTTAGAGCCTTCACTCGATTCGTAATATGCCACAGCAGCATCCACAATCGCATCAGAATGTCGCCGCAACTTGCCTTCGTATCCGACGGGCCGTATGATCTGGCCTTGTTCAATACCTTGTATTACTCCGTGAAACAGCTGAATTACAAGACGAGAAACTGAT
Source organism: Betaproteobacteria bacterium (assembly GCA_015654605.1). The sequence continues at coordinate 943 of JAATGO010000056.1, read as the reverse complement.
GAAAGTATTTGACAAGTGGCAGTCCCGGAAAGCCATTTAGCTGAGGCCGGATACCTCGATGACTAGAACGTGGCCTTGGCCTGGACGTATCGCAGATCGATTCCCGCAAAGACCGCCTGCTGTGCAGCTGTAGATGGCATACAACAGGAGTGGGCCCAGGAAGCAGCAAAATGAGACACTGGCTGTGGCAGCTATCTGCTTGCTCCTGGGATACCTCATTTGCTGGTTCATCCAAGTGCCTGCAAAACCGAAGGTCAGATACAGCCAAAGTCTTGGCCAACGACTCATCCATGGAAATTACTGGTTGTCAAGTTTTCATTGCTGAGCTATAAGAGCAGCACACCCTATGAGCTCCGCCTTTCTGCTCGGTAACAACCCCCAGGACAAGAGGGATGCCTGGAATCACTCGTGCTTTGATCATTACTAGAGGATGCACCGATCATGATGAACTGCTCTACAATCTTACTCTTGCTGCAGCAGATGCCTGTGATTCGTCGGATAATGCCGGAGGAGAGTGTCTCCATTCCCCATGCTCCTTCACGAACGCCTATGGGGAGGTGTTGCTGCTCCAGCGGAGGGGTCTGCTACAGCGACTATGATTTCGAGATGATGTATTGGGTCAACAAGACAGCCCATCCTGAGAACTTCAAGCACATCACCGGACCTAGATCAGTGCGTGTCCTACCCATAGTGAAAAGCAGGCTTTCTATTGACGTATTGCTCAGGAAGAGCAGGCGCTATTACTCTGCGACTTTGACCCAACACTCAACCTGTTCTACCAGCGTGATATTCGTGCAAGCTGCCCACCTCCTCCGGTCAAAGCCAAGTTCGGGCTCACAGAAGTCTTTGGCCAATCTTCCATTGAGTTGAGGAGTCCAGGAAGGACTCAATAGTCATGATTGCTGGCAAAGAAAGTTGATGTGCAGAGACAAGACTTGGAACA
>JAATGO010000289.1 GCA_015654605.1 Betaproteobacteria bacterium | reverse complement strand
TGGCTCCAGATAGTCCTGCGTTGTTGAGTGCTATCGAGAAAGAACTGTCTTGATTATCTAGAATGTCTCTCATGCCTATTGATGAAATGCGTTCTACATACTGAGCAATCGGCAATGCCACCATGCAAATGACAGTGGCATTGTCAGTGTTGACGTGTTTGATTTATCGGCTGCATATTCCTGACGCTATGCGATCTTATTGACTTTGCCGGTGACCAATTTGGGAAGATTGTCTACGGTAACGACTCACTTGGGCTTCTTGTCGCAGACGTTTTAGTGATGGATGTGCTTAATTACCTCCACTTCTATCGCTATGTGACTGTATTTTTAATACGATTGTCGCATACCGATTCTCCCCACTTTACGTCGGGGATGCCAATGAGAAATTCAGCAATTTTTATTATTTTATCCTTGTGTGGCCGTGGCACTGGCATGACTGCCCATGTTGCAAAAAATGGCGACGATTCGAATGTTAGGATATCGGGAATAGGTAAATGACATTGATACGACCATCTCTTCACTCATCAAGTCGAAAGTAATCGACAACATGTTTAATATTATCGAGAGTATTGTTTCGTAAAATACTGTTTTTCTAAAAAATAGATTAATCAATATCATACATGTGAAGAATGTCACACAATATTTTCATGATAATTGTGTTTTTATTCATTGCTAGTATATATTGCCAATGAGTTATTTTTATAAATTAAAATTTCGTAACTATATGATTATTAATTATTTTTATGCGAATAATATTCTTTGGTTTAATAATGCTTTTAATTTTTTGAAAGACAATTTTTATTGTTTTCTCTGATATGCTAGAGACAGTGATTCATTTTTTATCTTCAGAATAATGATTTCTTTTAAGACTGAGTGATTTTTTTAGGTGGTGTATTTTTGTCCGTATTTTTCGACATTTTTTATTGGCATGGTGTCGCAGGTGCATATATTGTTATGAGAAGAGGTCGTTCTTGATATATGTTTTCTATAAAAACACACCTCATGCCTATTGATGAAATGCGTGCTACTGAAGTTTATTTTGTAAAGGAATACCTGTGATGTTTGATGTCCAATATTCTCGTGTAGTGCCAGCACGCAAACCTGAGGGGCATCAACCCGCAGCTCCTCGATACTCGTTGCGTTGGGAGCAACCTCATCTAACGCTTGTGGGAGCGTATTTTGGGATGCAGTTGAAAGGGATGACGAGAGCGCGTGAACGCGATTTTTATGCGTATATTCGTGGCCTGTTAGCGGGTGTTGATGGTACCTCGGTTCATGAAATAATGAAGTGTCAGGATGCGGCCGGTTATGACAACGCGATTGTAGTTGCCTATTGGACGGATCCGACCATCTATGCGCGGTGGTTGATTGGATCAGGATTTCGGGAATGGTTTGAGATGCAAGGTGTGGTTTCGGATGGCGCTGGGTATTGGTTTGAGCCGGTGGTGGTTCCTTATGATCGTCATGAAACCATTTACTCGGCACCTGGCTATCAGGTCGGTTTTGCTCGTACTGAAGGGGCAGTCATTGTGCCGATTACCACGAATGGTTTTTTTGGTGCAGCGCGTGATCGTTTACCTTTGTCGGCGGTGGATGGTCTGGAAAGCCCGCTACGTGGTGTGCTGCCAACGTCGTATGCGCGTTCGTCCTGTGCTGGCCATTGGATCGCACTTGTACCGCATAACGCAACGATTTTGCGCTCAGGGCAATTTTGGGAAGGGGCCGGCAAGGAACAACTTGCTGATTACCTGGAGCAATTGCAGCCCAAGATGATGCGAGGGATGCAGCATTTGATTGGGCAGCGAGAAGAGACCGGATGTTTATCCTTGCGCATTATGACCAACCTCAATGAAGATGGTAGTTTGCGGGCAGAGACTTCGGTGTATGCTACCTTTCTGTCGTTGGATCAGCTTGAGGTCTGGGCCGCCTCGCATGAGACTCATCTAGACATTTATCGCCATGCAATCGCGATGAATCGTCTGTACAAAGATAAGCGTGAAGTTGTGACCTGGCACGAACTATTCGTGGTTCCGCTGGGTAATGTTTTCGAGTATGTAAATTGCCATCCTGCCACAGGTATTTTACCTTGCACGAAAGCAATGAAAGTTCAAGCATGAATTACGATTGCAAGGTGCCAGGCTATCAGCCGTTCACTGCATTTGCCTATTTGTATTTTTTCGATAGGCGCCACAGCGATTCAAACAGACTCTTTTGCAGTGATGCCAGCTCGCGGCTTTCAATGGTGAGTGCGTAGTTTTCATTCTTTGATGAGATGTAGACCACAGTGTCGTCACAAATATATGCTGTCATACCGAGGTCAAGCTCGGATGGCGCCAGTCTCAGTTCGCGTAGTTCGTTATACGCGGCTGGCCAGATCGGTTCTGTTTCACGTGAGTAGGAGCGAACGACATCAAGTTGTATGCCGCGATTGATCCGTTCTGTGATATAGCTTTCCATCCAAGCGGAGCCTGGGACTTCCAGTAGTTCGTGCATGGACAGTATGCCATATAGGTGTTTGGACTGACATTCGAGAGTTGTCCTGAGGGCGCGCTGTATGCCTGTCTCGCCTTCGTAAAATCGAATTCGCGGTTTGCGTGGCGTGCTATTGAACATTGAGCGTAGCTCGGGAACCAATTCGTCGAGCATGAGCCGGGTTTGCTCCCATTCGCGAATCAATACATTGGGATCTGCTGGAATAACCTTGCGTATGCCTTCTTCTCCATGTACTTGGATCAATAGGCCACGACGCTCTAGCCGGGCCAGTAAATCATATCCATTGGTTCTCGTCACGCCAGCCCGCATGGCGACCGCGGTAACTGGGGCGCCTCCGAGTTCCAGTGCCGCGAGGTAGAAGCGCTGTTCTTTTTCGTCGAGGCCTACTGCTGCTAATTTTTCCTTCATATATCCTCCGTGTCGATAATGTTCGACAATTAAAAATACCCATAATTTACTTTAATTTTAAATAAAAATATATATTTTTTATGAAGTATGTCGAAATAATTTGACATTACTGTGGGGGCACTTTATATTTTTATCGCCGACCAACTTTTTGGAAAAATCATGAAAAATGTATGCGTTGCTTCTATGGCTGTAATGACATTGATGGTTACCTCTACCTTCGCTTTTGCAGAACCGCTAAAAATTGGTGCCGTTTTTCCTTTTAGTGGGGCGAATGCACAGTTTGGTGCGAATGCTCGCAACGGTATGGAACTTGCGTTAGAAGATATCAACGCACATCGACCTGCTGCTGACAAAGTCGAAGTTGTGTGGGCGGATGTCCCAACGCCCAATGGTGCTGCTGCTGCCGTCCAACGTTTGGTCAGTCAAGATCAGGTAGTTGGGATTATCGGTTCATTTGTCAGTTCGATTACTTTGGCTGCTTCGGAAGCAACTGAGCGCCTCAGTGTACCGATGATTACGCACTCGTTCGCGGATCAAATTACCGGACGTGGTTACAAATTCATTTTCCAGGTGGCGCCGAAAGCATCTACTTTTGGTGAAAAGCAGTTTGGCTATGCGGTTGATTTGGCCAAACAGGGGGGAACCAAGATCGATAAGATCGCGATTTTCTATGAAGACACTGCATATGGTACAGCGCAGGCGGAAGGTATTCGCAAGGCTGCTGCTAAAGCCGGCGTTGAGGTCGTGATCGATGATGCTTATCCGCTGGGCATTACTGATGTCGCGCCGTTGATCAATAAACTGCGCCGCTCCAAGGCACAAGTGGTTTTTCCCGTTTCTTATTTTAATGATGGTATTCTCATCATTCGCACCATGAAGCAGCAGAAGGTAGACCTGCCAATTGTAGGTGGTGCCGCTGGTTATATTATTCCAGATTTTCAGAAGGCGTTGGGTAGTTATGCAGACGACGTTTTTTCTATTGCCCCCGCCAACTATGACAATGTGCCGGAACTGGCGGCTCGCTATAAGGCCAAGTATGGCGTGTTTATGGCGCATGAATCAATCATGTACGGCGCAGCGCTACAGCACATGGTGGCAGCTGCCGACAAGGCTAAATCGCACGATCCGGTAAAGATCCGCGATGCGATTGCGACACTTAAATATTGTGAGGGGCTGGCAACTGGCATTCCCGGCGGCTGTACTGCATTCGATGCCAACGGTCTGACTTCTACTGCGTATCCAATTTTCGTGCAGTGGCGTGGTGCTGATTTGGTAACGGTATTTCCAAAGAATACCGCCAAGCAAGCGGCACGTTGGCAAGGTAAAGAAATTAAGTAAACAGCTCGATATATAGTACATAGGGGAATTATGAATGCGCTAATCCAGTCCTTGATCGATGGGATATTAATAGGCGGTGTCTACGGCGTCATTTCAGTAGGCCTTTCTCTGGTCTTCGGGGTGTTGGGCATCGTGAATTTTGCACAAGCTGAATTTCTGATGTTGGGAATGTATTCAGCATGGTTCGCCTCCCACTATTTGG
>JAATGO010000277.1 GCA_015654605.1 Betaproteobacteria bacterium | reverse complement strand
GTTCCTCGCGCCCCCAGGCAATGACCGTATGCGCTCCCGATGTTGCCGCCCGCTTAGCTGCCAATATCTTGGTCAACATGCCACCACGTCCAAGACTTGAACCAGAACCACCCGCCATGGCTTCCAGTGCCACATCACCCGCATGCGCCTCATGCACAAATTGTGCGCTTGGATTTTTACGTGGATCGGCGGTATATAGGCCACGCTGATCTGTCAAAATGATCAACGCATCTGCTTCTATCAGATTAGCGACCAATGCACCCAACGTATCGTTGTCCCCAAATTTGATTTCATCCGTGACCACGGTATCATTTTCATTGATGATAGGCACCACGCCAAACCGCAATAGCGTAAATAAAGTGGAGCGTGCATTTAAATAGCGCTCGCGATCAGCAAGATCCGCATGCGTTAGTAATACCTGCGCCGTTCCCAAACCATAATCTCGGAAACAGCTCTCATAAATTTGCGCCAGCCCCATCTGCCCAACTGCAGCGCATGCCTGCAGTTCGTGCACGCCCGATGGACGTCGTTCAAAACCTAAACGTTGCATACCTTCCGCAATGGCTCCAGAGCTTACTAGTACAACTTCTTTTCCTTGTGCTCGTAATTGTGCTATCTGTTCGGCCCATCTGGTAATAGCTTGACGATCCAATCCTTTACCATCGTTGGTAACCAGAGAGGAACCGACTTTAATGATCAGCCGTTTGGCTTGTTGTATGACGGAGTGCATGTCTTTGTGCCAAAAGAGAAAATCCTAGAATAAACTATCCTCAATCACAAACGAAACATCCATGAAACATCCGTTTGTGAAATGGTATTAATCGAGTACCTTAAAGCGCGGATCATCTGCATCAATAGAAGAAATGCCGCGTGCTTCTTCTGTCATTTGCGTCTCTTCAGCACGGTATTCCTGTTGCTTCTTCGCATCCAGATACGCATAAATTTCTGTGATCAAATCATCGCAACCATCACGAGTCAATGCAGAGATTTCAAAGACTGGACCCTTCCAGCCAAATCGCTTAACAAAATCTTTGACACGTTTCTTGCGTTCATCCGCTGGCACAACATCGAGCTTGTTCAGCACGAGCCAGCGTGGTTTTTCATATAAGGACGCATCGTATTTTTGTAGTTCCTTGACAATGGCCTTGGCTTCCCTGACGGGGTCAACGGTGTCATCAAACGGTGCCAGATCCACAATATGCAACAGCAAACCTGTCCGCTGCAAATGCCGCAAAAACTGTACTCCCAAACCAGCGCCGTCTGCCGCACCTTCAATCAAACCTGGAATATCCGCGATGACAAAACTTTTTTCATGGCTGACACGCACCACGCCCAAATTCGGGTGCAGCGTCGTAAACGGATAATCTGCAATTTTGGGACGTGCATTTGATACAGAAGAAATAAAGGTCGACTTCCCTGCATTAGGCATTCCGAGCAATCCGACGTCGGCGAGTACTTTTAACTCCAGCCGCAATTCTCGGCGCTCACCTTCTTTACCTTCTGTTTTCTGGCGAGGGGCGCGATTGGTTGAACTTTTGAAATGAATATTGCCCCAACCACCTTCACCACCTTTTGCCAACAACACCTTTTCTTCGTGCTCCGTCAGGTCAGCAATCTGTTCACCCGTATTGTTGTCCACAATCAGTGTCCCAACTGGCATGCGCAGAAAAACATCCTCCGCACCTTTTCCATAGCAATCTGAGCCGCGCCCATTTTCGCCATTACGTGCCTTGTGCAATTTGGCATAGCGGTAATCAATCAGCGTATTCACATTGCGATCTGCAACCGCCCAAATACTTCCACCAGTACCGCCATCACCGCCATCTGGACCACCGAATGGTCTGAATTTTTCACGGCAAAAACTCGCAACACCGTTGCCGCCGTCACCAGCCATGACTTCGATCTTTGCTTCGTCAATAAACTTCATGATTTTTGCCGTGTAAAATTAAAAAAGGCTCTACCAGAGGCAGAGCCTTTTTAGAGATTATTTTGTATCACCTCGCGAAGGTGTAATGACGACTCAACAGATCAATCACACTCTCACAAACGTCTTCAAAACACTCTCTGTATGAAAGGCTTACGCCTTATTTGATCATACATACGTACTGTCATTACCTGCTTAGGCAGCAACAACTGTCACGTACTGGCGCTTTGCAACGCCTTTAACCAAAAATTGTACTTTACCTTCAGTCAATGCAAACAAGGTGTGATCCTTGCCCATACCAACATTTTCGCCTGGATGAACTTTGGTACCACGTTGACGGATGATAATACCGCCAGCATTAATTGCCTGACCACCATAGACCTTGACGCCAAGTCGTTTCGACTCTGAATCACGGCCGTTGCGCGTAGTGCCGCCGCCTTTTTTATGTGCCATTTAAAGACTCCTTTGATCTAAGTTTGACCTGCGCTATTAAGCGTTGATCGAGACGATTTGCAGTTCGGTGTAATTTTGACGATGCCCTTGATGCTTCTGATAATGCTTACGACGACGCATTTTGAAGATCTTGACCTTGTCATGACGACCTTGAGAGACTACAGTCGCCAGCACCGTTGCACCCTCGACCAATGGCGCACCGAATTTAACGGTTTCGCCCGCACCCAATGCGAGTACTTGATCCAAAGTGATTTCGGAGCCAATGTCTGCAGGTATCTGTTCTACTTTAAGTTTTTCGCCAGCGACAACTTTATACTGCTTGCCTCCGGTTTTTATGACCGCGTACATGTGAAACCTCATCGAATAATTGAATAAATTTTGCTTCCAATTTCCTGCATGACTGCTATTTGCAGTCCTCTTACACTCTTACAGTTACTGCGCCCTACAAATTCCTACAATTTCATCTACCTCTTTTATCTTTTCGTCCCTAGCAACTTAGCACTTGCCCCACTTATTAAAAACAGAGCAAAGATTCGGGAAAACCTCCAATTATACATATACTTAGTAAAACAGTCAAAAACTCACCCCTCCCCTGAATCAAGTCCCTTCAATATGCGCATAATGGCAATTTAACGCATACTCGACACATAAGAAACACTGGGACAACGTATAATCACGGAAATCAGATTCTTTAAACAGGTTTTGCTGTGTCTGCCGCTTCCACTACTACTAAACAAAACGCTATTATTCACCCCATTGCTGCTGATATGGAGGCGGTCAATCGCGTTATCCGTGAACAACTTAATTCGCAGGTACCCCTGGTTAACCAAGTCGCCGAATACATCATCAATGCCGGTGGCAAACGCATTCGCCCTATATTGGTCTTACTGATGGCCAACGCCTGTGGTTTCCGCGGAACAACGCACCACAGTCTAGCCGCTGTTATTGAATTCATCCATACAGCGACCCTGTTACATGACGATGTCGTAGATGAGTCTTCTCTACGCCGTGGCAAACCCACTGCCAACGCCATGTTCGGTAATGCCGCATCCGTATTAGTAGGAGACTTTCTCCATTCCCGCGCATTCCAGATGATGGTCGCAGCAGGAAGCCATCACATCATGCAAATTGTTGCGGACGCCACCAATGTTATTGCTGAAGGGGAAGTATTGCAGTTACTTAACATGCATAACCCCGACGTCAATGAAACGGATTATTTGCGCGTCATTCGTTCCAAAACAGCCAAATTATTTGAAGCAGCAGCCCAAGTGGGCGCCATACTGGCGGGTGCATCAGCAACTGACATAGAAGCCGCTGGCGAATATGGAGGTTCTTTAGGAACTGCCTTCCAGCTCATTGATGATGTGCTAGATTATTCTGGCAACAGCGACGAAATCGGAAAAAACGTGGGAGATGATCTGCGCGAAGGAAAACCAACTCTCCCGCTGATCTATTTGATGCAGCATGGCACACCTGAGCAGCGTGACCTGGTACGTTCCTGCATCGAAAATGGTGATGAACAGCATTTTGATCAAATTCTAGATGCTATTACGACATCAGGAGCCCTGGATTACACCCGGCAAGCGGCAGTAACAACTGCCCAAAGAGCTTCAGATGCCATCGCCACATTCCCGGATAGTCAGTTCAAAATTTCTTTGCTAGAATTAGCTGCCTTCGCCGTAGAGCGCACACACTAAACCTACAACATACGTGTGAATGTTGACTGTCACCGTATTTTGAAGAACACATGTCATGGCTCGTTTCAGTCTCAGTATGCGGGTCTTTGAAACGAGTTCAGCGTCCACCGGTGTCGACATCATTTCGGTTGCGGGGTGTAGCTTAGCCCGGTAGAGCGCTACGTTCGGGACGTAGAGGCCGGAGGTTCGAATCCTCTCACCCCGACCAGAGTTGCAACTCATTGATTTAATTCAGGTTAATCTCAGAGAAAATCGCAGCCTAGTCCAATTTGAAAATATTTCAAATAATCACTATTATTGCAATCTTTCCCATTTGAAATTTTTCTTTTTGAAAATTAATTTATTCGAAGCCGCGTTCCTGAGCGATTGTTCCGTAAACTTCCAGCGAATTGCTGGCGCAACTGGTGGCGTGTTCACAACCGGCGATGTCAAAAGCGAAGCTTATATCTTGGCTTATGAGGTCGGAGAAAAAAGAGGCTATCCAATTGATTTCACGTCAATTGATGATCGAAACCTGATCCTTGGTGCGCTTCACAACAAACTTGTAAAACGATCTGATTGGCGTTTGAAACGTGCTATCCGGATTGGTGCGTCTGATGATGAAGATGATGCCGAGCGCTCCGCAATTTTTGAATTGCCCGCAATGCCGTCATCCGACCCATTGGTTTATCTAGTTGCCAAAGAAGAGATGGCGGCAACTGAAAAGGATTTGCTTTCAAGCTTCTCTCAGTTCCGTGCGTATGTGGTTGTCTTTTTTCGGTTCAATAATAACCGTCAGGCAATATGCAACTATCTCCTTATCCACACTTCAACGCTAAGAAGGCGCTTTCATCGCGCGGAAGAAATAGTTCGGTGCCAAGCTTCTCTCTTCGACAAAAAGAAGAAAATCACAAAGTCATTCAAGGCATTGCCAGGTAAGCGCTATTTCAAATATCCAGAAATATCACTGCTACCCCAGCAGCAGCTTCTCATCTTTTAGCGTGTTAACAATACCCCCCATTACGCGATGGGTTTGTATAGTAGCTAAGTGCCCATCATCACATGCTCAGATCGCATCATGGCCATCGCTCTTTCTAGAGAACTACACCGTACATGAAATTGATAATGGCAAATGGCAATCGAAGCATCAGCATCAATTTCCTAAGCTGATAAAGTATCAATTTCCGTTAATTCAGCATCCCATATATGATGGGAAATCAGCCCACGACTCAGCGTCAAAAGTTCTTCTACGACGACGCTAGTCGCAGTTGGCTCACGAGACAACCTGCGGCGAGCAAGACAAACTACTCGTGTCAGTGCGGGCTCAATTGGCCGAGCTGTCAGCAAACCAATCCGAAGCTGATCCGCGACGGCACAAGGTGCAAGCACACTGTGCAATCTGCCACTGGCCACCAACTTGACAAGTTGCGCCCCCGCGTCAATCTCCAACGCCACATTCATAGAAACGCCCGCACGTTCGGCATAGAGATCAAATGTATTACGATAACTCAACCCATGTGATGGCATAACAAGCGGGAACTGTGCAAGCTCTTCAGCAGTGACTACAGGCCCGAGTATAGGCTTGCGTGGAGTTCTCTTACTCATTAAATACATCTGCTCCCGGGCAAACATAGTGCATTCTATTTCAGTGGTAGGCTGCCGGTCGAACACGACTGCGATATCTATCGTTCCCTCTTCCAACCATTTCCATAAATAACCTGAAAAACTTTCTACCAGTCGCAACCGTATACCGGGGTAGAGCGTCGACAAGCGCTCTACCAATGGAATAGCCAGCACAGAAGCAGTGGAAGAAGGCAGGCCTATGACAACATCGCCTTGTGGAGACTCTGTCAAATGAAGAATTTCATCGACAGCGCTATTGGCTGCTTCCAATATCTGATAAGCATGTACCAACAACCGGGCACCTGCGACAGTAGGATTCACGCCCCTACGCTCTCGTAGCAGTAACGGCGTCCCCAATCTGCTCTCCAGTTTTACCAACGCGATACTGAGGGCTGGTTGCGTCATTCCAAGCCGCTTTGCCGCCGCTGTAACAGATTTTTCCTCGCATACAGCGACAAATGCATGCAGACGCGACAAATCGAGAATGTGACTTACTGGTTTAGACATATCTTTTATATATAGATGTATTTAATAAGTATATTTTACTTTTATACCTCAATTGCCTATATTGCGTCACACATTCATAATAAATCAGGAGAATATTTTGGACGATTCAGCGACAACAACCAAAATAAGCGGCGCAACCTCTTCCACAAGATCCGTTCAAACGATAAGCGGCTGGCGAAAGCATTGGCTGAAGTGGATGGAAATTCAGATCGGCATCGTACCGCTCCCCGTATTCATTGCCTTGTTGTTGGTCATTGCCGTTTTTACTGCAAAAGGTAAAGTCCCCTCTGACCTCACCATGGCTATCGGCATTCTAGCAGTAGGTGGTTTCGCGTTTGCTGAACTGGGCAAGCGCGTACCGTTTATCTCTGTCATGGGGGCCGCAGCCATCCTAGCATTCGTAGTGCCTTCCGCGATGACCTTTTATGGCTGGATACCGGCACCAGTGGTTGCATCGGTCAAGGAATTTACCAAAATCTCAAATTTCTTGTATCTTTACATCGCAGCCATCATCGTTGGAAGCATTCTCAGTATGGATCGTGCGGTATTAGTAGCCGGATTCTTGAAAATCTTCGTCCCTTTGGCAGCCGGGTCAGTTGCCGCAGCCATCGTCGGCACATTAGTCGGCATGCTCTTTGGCTATGAAGCCATACATAGTCTGTTTTTCATCGTTATCCCACTCATGGCTGGAGGATTAGGTGAAGGAGCTATTCCACTCTCCATCGGATATTCGCTTCTGCTCGGCCAGGCGCAGGAAGTTATCTTTGCCCAGGTTATCCCGGTCGTCATGCTTGGTAGTTTCACTGCAGTCCTGTTTGCCGGTCTGCTCAATCTCGTCGGGAAAAAATTCCCTCACCTAACCGGAGAAGGACGACTGCAACCCGGTGTCGGCAGTGAAACTCCTACGGAAACAGGAATCGCACCTCTCAAAAATGAGTTCAACGCAGCCGACCTAGGAACTGCTACCATCACTATAGTCACGCTCTATCTGTTAGGAACCGTAGGCCAGAAATTATTCGACTTCCCAGCACCGATCACTATGCTGGTCTTAATCGTCATCATGAAATTACTACGAATGATTCCCCAGCGTATTGAACACTCCGGTAAGGATGTCTACGCTTTTTTTGCACGTGTCGTCACTTTTCCATTACTGTTCGCCATGGGTATCGCACTAACACCTTGGAACGAATTTATCAGCGCATTTACCATCCCAACAGTGGTAACAGTGTGCTCCACCGTATTTACCATGATGGCCACTGGTTTTATCGTAGCGCGCTTCGTTCATATGTATCCAATTGACGTTGCCATCGTCAACGCCTGTCACAGCGGTCAGGGTGGCACCGGAGATATCGCCATTCTCACGGCAGCAAACCGTATGGCATTGATGCCGTTTGCCCAGATATCTACCCGTATCGATGGTGCTATCACCATGACCCTTGCACTGATCGCCATCCGGCACTTCGTCTAAGTACTCTCTATGCCAGTTGATCCTAAAAACGCAATGTTAGACGATGCCAGCACTTCCTGTTTGAGCGCTTCGCTTTGTGCCAATCCAGACGCCTCATCCAGAAATACCCGTGGCACGCTAACGACGCCTATCATGCTACATAAGCTCAGTGCTTTCCATATAGGCGGTCACACCGTCCGTATCGACAATCAGCCATTGACTACATTGCGTACCGTGCCTGGACTCCCTCCTAGAAAATCGGATCCAAATGGTCACTACCAAATTGGGCAGTTGTATGCACAACACTATGCGCTACAGTCACCAAGATCACCACACCCAGTTCTGTTCTGGCATGGTGGAGGAATGACTGGCGCCGCATGGGGAGATACGCCTGATGGTCGCCCTGGGTGGCACGATTATTTCATGCGGCATGGTTTCGACACCTGTGTAAGCGATGCTGTCGAACGGGGACGTGCTTCATGGGCTCCCTACCCGCTGATTACCCCAGAAGCACCTGAGCATCGCACGATGGAACAAGCCTGGTCAATCTTCCGTTTTGGCCCCGCTGACGCTTCAGGAAAAGCCTTCGATGGCCAGAAATTTCCTATCGATGCAATACACCAACTCGCCAAGCAATTCGTTGCCCGATGGAGCTGTAACACAGAGCTAGCCGTTGCTGCATATATTGAGTTATTGCGAAAATTTGACCGCGCCATCATCGTTGCACATAGCGAAGGTGCACGTTACGCGCAGCAAGTCGCCTCTCAGGTTCCTGAATTGATCGAAGCTATTGTGCTCATTGAACCCGCAGGTTCACCTGACCCCAACAGCAGTGATGCAACTCATGCGGCACGCGTACCACACCTGGTTATCTGGGGCGACTACATCGACCACAGTGAACTCTGGCAAAATTACCGTGCACAGTCGGATGTCTGGCTGCAATCCCTGCGTCAGCAAGGTGGTCGAGTCAATACCTTAAATTTAGTGGAGCAAGGGGTGACAGGCAATTCACACTTATTAATGATGGACTATAACAGCGATGACATCGCTAAGTATGTCGTACAGTGGCTTAATAATATACAGAGCGACATCTAATTAACCTGCTTCCACTTCTTCCATCTGCGCGATACGTAAAGGTGCGGAGAAATGGAGTAGTTTTTACCGTGTAGTTTGTCGCTGACTTGAATGAGCAAGCGATAGAAACTCATAGCAAAAGCTAAAATTTCTATTACACACACATCCAATAGCGACAACTACAGTAGTGCAAGGCGTTATTTCCTGCACTACTCGTCCTAGTTATTCAACAACACGTCCAGAATAATCCCGGTTGTCAGTGCAACCAACACATAATCTCCCCCTGTTTGTACCCAATGGTAACCGCGAGGTGGCTGTCTCAGGCCGTAACCGCGCCAGTCATCGACAACATACTGACGACTACGATATTGTTCTGGAAGTCGCCGTCCACGGTACAAATCATGACCTGGCCCCGCACCACGTATGTCTGGCCGCCCATGAGGACCGTCATTCCTGCGGTTATCATAATGGCCTGATCCTCCTCTGTCTGCCCGTGCGCCCCCTGGCCGTCCCTGCTCTGGCTGCCTTTGATCTGGCTGCCCCCATCCTGGACGCCTTTGATCCGATGAGCCTCTGTCTGGCTGCCCCCTCCCATGCTCTTGTTCTGGAGGTCTACCTTGTGCCTGCGCTACCGTACCTACCACAAGCCCTAGCACCACTGCCGTTATCATCCGTTTTTTATTCATATACCTTCCCTCTTACAATGTAAAACACTTGCCCATGATTAAGCAGTTTTTCGATATTTCAGATTACATTAGACAACAAATATGGCATTTCATATAGTATCCAGATGTAAGCAGCATGACAAAATGCGTACAGACTGCATTTTCCGTAAAGCAGGATTATTCTACTATGGCAATTCCCCAGGCAAACATGAGAACATAAATAAAGAGCATAACTTGCATCTATGAGTTGCTTGTATTAGAGTAACGTCTGTCTTTACAAATGCCTGGTGAACGATACTGCCAGATACAATATGGGGAGCAAAGACTGGCGACCACAACATCACAAATGATAAGCGCCACTTCCCACATGTTAACTTTTCTTACTTTGCGGTGACCCTTTGGATACCGTACCCATATGGGTGCAAGTTCTTGCACTATTTATACTAATTATTTTCTCTGCCTTCTTTGCGATGGCTGAGACTGCGCTCATGTCGGCTAATCGACATCGCCTGCGTCATCTATCAAAACGTGGCAGTAAACGTGCCAACAACACGCTATGGCTATTGGAACGCAGTGACAAGCTGTTATCACTGGTCCTGATTGCCAACACTCTGATCAATGCACTAGCCGCCGCACTGATTACTGCTATCGCTATCTCCGCATTTGGCAACAACGGTAAAGGCATTGCGATTGC
>JAATGO010000373.1 GCA_015654605.1 Betaproteobacteria bacterium | reverse complement strand
TACGCGCCAGTTGTAGCAGAATGGAACCGACTCCACCAGCAGCGCCGATGACTAAGAGACGGTTGTTTTGGGTCGGGTCGGCATGTTGTACTTTGAGGCGGTCGAATAGAAGCTCCCATGCAGTCAGACTAGTCAGCGGTAATGCAGCTGCTTCAGCAAAGTCCAGACTATGTGGTGCTGGGCCGACAATGCGCTCGTCCACCAATTGTAATTGCGCATTGCTGCCTGGTCGATTGATATCGCCTGCATACCAAACACGATCACCTGTTTTGAAGCGCGTCACCTTGTCACCTACAGCGCGGACTATGCCTGCGGCATCCCAACCGAGCACACGGACTTGCCCTTCCACAGGAGTGGCTCGAGCGCGCACCTTCACATCTACAGGGTTGACAGAAATCGCATGGATTTCAATCAACAGGTCACGCCCTTTGGCAATTGGGTCAGGTAATTCGATATCGATCAATGCGTCATCGTGGTCAATGGAGTGTGGGTGATAAAAACCAATAGCTTTCATGGGGGTGCTCCTTCTTAAGAATACATAGTGACTTGGGATCGTAATGAGTAAGTACTTTCATTAGCGTATGCGCTATCTTCATTTATTGTTGGGAAATGAAAAATAGCCTAAAATCGCAAACACTTTCTTTAAATTGACGAAAATGATCCGATTTGATGATCTTCAGGTGTTTGTGCGGACTTCTGATGCGGGCAGTTTTTCTGCCGCAGCTAGGCAAATGGATATTACCCCAGCATTGGCAAGTAGTGCTGTCCAACGTTTGGAGCGCTCACTGGGTATTCGTCTCTTTGTGCGCTCGACGCGGAGCATGAGGCTATCTGAGAGTGGTGAGCGCTATCTGCCTCACGCACGAGCAGTGCTGGCCGCATTGGTCAGTGGAGAGGATGCCGTAGCAAAAGGACGCGAGGAGATCGTCGGTGCGCTGCGATTGTCTGCACCTTCTGATTTGGGACGCAATGTGCTATTGCCGTGGCTGGATCAATTCCAGCAATTGCATTCTAAAATCTCTCTTCATCTGCGCATTAGCGATCAAATGCTGGATTTTTTTCGTGACCCATTGGACGCCGCTGTGCGCTACGGGAGCCTGGCAGATTCCAGCATGGTTTCTCTTCCTATTGCCCCTTCTAATCGCCGCACCTTATGCGCAGCACCGACCTATATTGAACGCTATGGCGCCCCTCGTACGCCAGATGATCTGCGCCAACATAATTGTCTGCGCTATGTTATGGGAGAGCATACCCATGAGCGCTGGAGTTTTCATCTGCCGGGTGGTGTACATACGATTGCGGTGGCGGGAGATAGGATCAGTGATGATGCGGACGTGGTGCGACGTTGGGCGTTGGCAGGGGTGGGAGTGGTCTACAAATCTCGTATTGATGTGTTGGCAGACTTGCGAGCAGGTCGCTTGGTTGAGTTGTTCCCGCAAGAGCACGGTCAGCCTGCACCTTTACAACTGGTGAGTCCGCATCGAACATCACTGACTCCAGTGATACAGCAATTGCGTGATTTTTTACAGGCACAGTGCCATAAACTGCTTTCCCACTAAGAAAAAAATAGAGAGGGTCAGTGGATAAGGGAAGGATGTCGAGAGTGTCTGCCGGGAAAGTATCGTAAACGATTGATTATATGGCCTTTAATGCAGAAAGCCTCCCATTTAGGGAGGCTTTATCTGTAGTATATAGAGACCGTAAAGGCTGGGATACACCGACCTTTATAGGGCTGCTATTGGTACAGAATTATTTTGCTGGAGCTTCAGCCGCTGGAGCAGCTTCTTTCTTCGCTTTTTTAGCTTTGTGACCCTTGTGAGCTTTGTGAGCTTTTGGAGCAGCTGCAGGAGTTGTCGCAGCTGGTTCTGCAGCAGGAGCTGCAGCTTGTGCGAATACGGAAGTAGCAAATAGACCTGCGATCAGAGCGGCGATCAACTTATTCATTTTTAGTTCCTCATTAATAGTTTAGGAAAACGGTGATTCTTGTGAATCAAGGTAAATAACGAGGGAGCTAGCTGTTGGTTGACATCATTTTTAAAAATATGTGATATCAGTAAATTGATTGACGCAAAAGAGTAGGGGTATTTCGCGGTAAACGTGCGATGGTTAGCGTGGTTGAGCCCTAAAGGACGCAATATGTGCGGTTGCACATTGTTACTTATTTCTTTATTACATCATTAGATTTCGGTGTCTTTCTCACTAACGTGCCTATAAATATGTACGTACAATGAGTGGGTTGATCAGCTATTTTTTATAAACAAAACCTTTGGATTAACTTCTAGCCAGTCGCCTGGTAATAGTGGATGTGTTTGCAGTGAGTAAGGTCCGATCGCAATACGTATCAGCCGTAGTGTTGGCAAGCCTACCGCTGGTGTCATACGCCGTACTTGGCGGTTTTTTCCTTCACTCAGTTGTAGCGTGAGCCAACTTGTCGGTTGATTGGTGCGTTGACGAATCGGTGGATGGCGAGGCCATAGCCATGTGGGCTCCATCACTTTTTTGACGATACATTTTTGTGTAATGAAATCTCCAAGATTAAGTGGCTCACTTAATTTTTTCAGGCAAGTTTGATCAGGGATACCATCTACTTGCACTAGATAAGTTTTGGCTTGTTTATGGCTGGGATGGCTGATGTTGTGCTGCAAGCGCCCATCATCTGTCAGAAGTAGCAAACCTTCACTATCAGCATCCAGTCGCCCAGCAGGGTAAATACCCGGCCATGTCAGGTAATCTGATAGGGTTTGGCGGCCCGGCTGTGGAGAAAATTGACACATGACCTGGTATGGTTTGTTAAACAGGATAAGGGGCATGCAGGAGTTAGTGAATGAATAAAAATGATGCGTCCGCGAATTGTACGACCTGTCCGGCCAGTTTGTCTCGCGTTGCTTAGCGTTGCAAAAACATGGCGCCCAGTAAAATAGTAGTGCATAATACAGGGTCTACATGTCTTGTGTCTTATATAAGACTTGTGGCAGTGATGTCTGTCATGACGATTCTCTATTCACTTGATAAGAGTGTAGTCTGTCGGGGAATCATGTGGCACAAGTCCTTTATGATCCATTTGCAGTCCCGGGATAGAGATTAGTGCAGGTCAGCATTGTGGTGGCTCTGCTGTCTGTTGGTATACAAGCATGCAGTTTTGCTGATGTGTGCCTGATCTGTTCATGGATTGAGTGCAAGAAGTGAAGTGTAAGAGAATTTCTTTTTTTTCCGTTTAACTGTCGGAGACAACGATGTATCAACATATCAAAGTGCCAGCCGAAGGTAAGAAAATTACCGTCAATGCAGATTTTTCGCTCAACGTACCGGATAATCCAATTATTCCTTATATCGAAGGCGATGGAACCGGAGTCGATATCAGTCCGGTGATGATTAAAGTAGTAGATGCTGCCGTTGCAAAAGCCTATGGTGGCAAGCGCAAGATCAACTGGATGGAAATTTATGCTGGTGAGAAGTCGACCAAGGTATATGGTCCAGATGTCTGGTTGCCAGAAGAAACGCTGGATGCAGTCAAAGAATATGTGGTATCGATCAAAGGTCCTTTGACGACACCAGTTGGTGGTGGTATTCGCTCACTGAACGTAGCATTGCGTCAGCAATTAGATCTCTATGTCTGTTTGCGCCCAGTGCGTTATTTTAAGGGTGTTCCTTCGCCAGTGCGTGAACCAGAAAAAACTGACATGGTCATTTTCCGTGAAAACTCGGAAGACATTTATGCTGGTATTGAATGGCAGGAAGGTTCTGCAGAAGTGAAAAAATTGATCAATTTCTTGATCAAGGATATGGGTGTAAAGAAAATACGCTTTCCAGAAACATCCGGTATCGGTATCAAACCAGTATCACGTGAAGGTACGGAACGCTTGGTACGCAAGGCAATTCAATATGCGATCGATAATGATAAGCCGTCAGTGACAATTGTTCACAAGGGTAATATCATGAAATTCACCGAAGGTGGTTTCCGTGATTGGGCTTATGCTTTGGCACAAAAAGAATTTGGTGCTGAGTTGATTGATGGCGGTCCTTGGGCAAAATTCAAGAATCCAAAAACTGGTCGCGAAATTATCGTCAAAGATTCTATTGCCGATGCCTTCCTGCAGCAAATCCTGTTGCGTCCAAATGAATACAGCGTCATTGCTACACTCAATTTGAATGGCGATTTCATCTCCGATGCACTGGCCGCACAAGTGGGTGGGATCGGAATTGCTCCAGGTGCCAACCTGTCGGATTCTGTTGCAATGTTCGAAGCGACACACGGTACAGCCCCTAAGTATGCTGGTAAAGATTACGTGAATCCAGGTTCACTGATTTTGTCGGCAGAAATGATGCTACGTCACATGGGTTGGTTTGAAGCGGCAGATTTGATTATTGAGTCTACGCAAAAATCAATTTCCTCTAAGAAAGTGACTTACGACTTTGCTCGTCTGATGGAAGGTGCCACTCAAGTGTCATGTTCCGGTTTTGGTGATGTCATGATCGCCAATATGTGAGGATGTTACAACTAGACGCCTTGCAGTGTCTGGTAAAAGTAGGCAAACTTCTCTTACCCTGCATCATTGGTAAGTGGGGTTTGCCCGAGTTTCTCTGCACTCAGTATCATAGCGAATAATCAGGGCAGTTGTTCACTGATGCATGTCATGCCATGATATTGGAGAGTGATGAAAAACAATCTGCTTTCTCTATTTCCCAAATCGTTCCGAGCGGTCATTTTCTGGCTTGCTGTCGTGTGCTTACGCATCTTTTCCAGATGTCGTCCAGCCATCATTATTATTCCCCTTCTCGTTACTGCTTGCAGCAGTGTTCCTCTTCCTTCAGTACCGCAGGATAACTTGAGTGAGGCAACACAATTACGTTGGCTGAGTCGAATAACATGGGGACCTTCAGTAGAAGATCTGCATGTATTGCAGCGCAAGGGCTTGCCTGTATGGTTACGTGATCAGTTGCATCCACATTCGGCGCAGTTGCCTGCGATGGCACGGGATCAGATTGATGCTATGACGATCTCGCAAGAACCTGTCAGCCAATTGGCGATTGCACTCGAAGCACAACGGAAAGAAGCAGATGCGTTGGAAGATGAGACGCAGAGGCAAGCGGCACGGCAGGCGTATCAACAGAAATTAAATACCTTGTTACGAGAAACGCAGCAGCGATTCATCTTGCGCGCATTGTATTCCCCGAATCAGTTACAGGAGCAGATGACATGGTTCTGGGTGAATCATTTCAATGTGAGCGCCAGTAAGGGGATGACACGTGCCATGGTCGGTGATTACGAAGAGACGGCCATTCGCCAACATGCGTTGGGGCACTTTAGGGATTTGCTCAAGGCAACAGTGCGACATCCCGCGATGTTGGTGTATTTGGATAATGCACAGAATGCGGTTCATCGCATCAATGAAAATTACGCCAGAGAATTGATGGAATTGCACACACTCGGCGTGGGTAGTGGTTACACACAGGCAGATGTGCAAGAATTAGCTCGAGTGTTGACGGGAGTAGGGATTAATTTGCGTCCTATTGATACGGCTCCTCCTAAGCTGGTTAAAGCGATTGCTTCCGATTACGTGCGCCAGGGGATCTTCGAGTTTAACCCTGCTCGCCATGATTATGGCCGCAAGATATTTTTAGGAGCCCCACTGCATGCGCGCGGAATGGAAGAAGTTGACGAAGCATTGGATAGGTTGGCACGCGCGCCAGCAACAGCACGTTTCATTTCACATAAGCTGGCCGTCTACTTTGTGGGGGATACGCCATCAGATGCTTTAGTTGCTCACATGGCAGCGACTTTTCAACATAGTGATGGGGACATTGCGTCGGTGTTGCAGACACTCTTTGAATCAAAGGAGTTTGCGGCTTCACTGGGTAGCAAGTTTCGT
>JAATGO010000420.1 GCA_015654605.1 Betaproteobacteria bacterium | reverse complement strand
CCACCAACAGCCTTGTAGCGACAACAGGAGGGGTTACTGATAAATTTGAAGTGAAAGATTTGCCAACAGTCAGAACAAACGAGGTGGCTGTCCAAGATGTGGATACGCGCGAAACGGTCGGGGTAACAACAATCGTTTATGAAATAACTAGATAAAATGCCGCCTCTAAAAAACGATTCCCGAGGGCGAGGCATAGTTTGGAGTTTTTCTGGAAGTGCCAAACTAGCGGCTATTAGTCGAGAGAATCTTAAGAAGATATTTATCATGCCTGATGACATCAATGATGACGATAACGGAATGCCAAAGGAGAACGATCTTGAGCAATAGTATTACACCAATAGCAACTTCTCTTCAGAATATTCATCAACCTGATGCAATCCAGTCACTGGATGAACGCTTGGGAACTCGGGAACAAGATGGAAATGTCAGTAAGTTGTTATTAGAGTTGAAGGCATTGTCACAGAAATCCCCTAATTTGACTGCAGCTGATATCGTGGCATACGTTAGAAATTTCCAAGATGAAGGAGGAAGCCATCCTTACAAAGATAGTAGGAAGCAAGTAGGAATTATTGGACACCTATTAAAAGGTGTTGAGGCAGAGGAGGGGAAAGAGACTGTTTTTTATCAACAAATCAAAAAAAGCTTTTCATTTGCCATTGTGTTTAAGGCACTATCAATCAATTCATGGCTAAGATGTGGGAGAAAAAGGATGTTGAGGAGTGGTAATTAATATCTAATTCTCGGCGGTGGGTACATGTTTGAAATTTTCCAGCCCTTGCTTCCTTGCTCCATATCACACAGGTTAAGAATACCTCCTTCCTTGATTGGTAAGGCATTCCAAGTCGTACCACGTGGATTCGCATCAGCCGCAAAGCGGATATGGCGCACGCGTAATAATCCACTAAAAATCTGCACAGTAGATAATACTGAAAAAGGAAAGAGTGAGTATGGTCATGGAAGAAGAATGTAAACGGCGGACAGCAAAGCGGAAAGCGGCGCTGGTAACGGAGATCATCCAGGGGAAGACGACAGTGGTAGAGGCTAGTCGAGCCTTTGATATCCCACCTTCGGAGATTGAGGAATGGGTTGATGAGGGCGCAAGGGAATGGAGAATGCCTTACGAGCGAAGCCGCTGGATATCAGGGAGCAGTATGAACGACAACTGAAAGAGCTTTAGGAAGCGCACGGAGAAGCGATATTGGAGCTGCGCACCAGAAAAAATGGGCGTCCGCGAGGAAGAGAAATGATCGAGACCATCCGCCAGGGACTCAAGCAAGACGGTTTCGAGGTAGTAGCAGTCAGTACAGTATGTAAGTGGTTTGGTATTCCGCGTCGTACGGTGTATTACAAGCCTTTGAAGGCGAAATCGGTAATACAGATCGATTTGCCGAACCGATCAGGAAGATGGTTCTTGAAGAACCGTTTTTCGGTGACAGAACAGCGGCAGGCCTGTTGGGGTTCAATAAGAATATAGTGCAAAGGATCTTCCAGAGCAAAGGCGGCAGGTAAAGAAGCGTCCGATGGGTTTCAGGCCAAAAGGGTGAAGGCATTGCCATTAGTAGCGACAGCACCGGATCAGCGCTGGTCAACAGACTTGTGTCGCATCTGGGCTTGGGCGGTTCTTGCCCTGGTCATCGATTGCCATACACGTGAACTGCTTAGCGGGCACTTATCCGGGTCTGGCAAATCGAAGACGGCTGAATCTGCGCTGGAGCAAGCGTTGATTACACGGTACAGCAGGTTAACTCGGGTCAATACGTCATTCTTGCTGCGCTCCGATAATGGCCTGGTGTTCACGAGTTGCAACTACACAGCCCTGGTACGAAGTTACGGCCTGGAGCAAGAGTTCATCACGCCGCATGGCCCGCAACAAAATGCCATGATGGAACGAGCCATCAGGACATTAAAGGAGCAATGTGCGCAATGCCACAGGTTCGAAACTTTGCAACGTGCCAGTCGTGTCATTGGTGACTGGATTGGCTTTTATAACAATCGCCGATCACATCAGGCTAATGTGTGCAGGTTCCGCTGGGGCATTATAAATATTCATAATTTTATATAAATAATATTATATTCATATAGATACAATATATTTTTAATGTAAATTATCAGGTAAATTGAATGAAAGGATTTTTGATATTTGAGTGGCAATGATTTTATTAAAAACAATATATTCATACTGTTATATTTATTTATTAAAGTTAATTGTCAAATATAAATAAGTTTCTCATTTGTAAAAATGATGAGATGATAGGAGGGCGAGTGCTGATTTGAGATCGATATAGATGAATGCATTATTTTATTTGGATAATATGACTAAATAAAGTTGACTTTATATAAATGAATAATAAAATGTATTTATTTAGATAAGCTCATTATATTATGCAATCATTGGAGAGCGTAGGTAGCTATATTCGTCATGCGCGCAAAGCACAAAAATTGAGTGCGATCACTTTGGCACAGCGTTGTGGCGTACATCGAAATACCTTATTGGCGTTGGAAACGGGTAAAGGCAATATCGAGTTGAGCCGATTATTATCCATTTGTGCTGAGTTAGGCTTGGAATTATTACTCATACCGAGCCTTGTTGCTCAGCAACGTGTAGGTGAAACAGAATCCATACCAACTGAGCTAGCCGAACGTCTGCAATCTTTGATGGGAAGTACCCAATGAGCATGCTACGTTCATTGAGGGTGCGTTTGGGAACCTATGATGTAGGTTCATTGTTTGCTCTTGACGATGGTAGAGTTTATTTTCGTTTTGACGATGCTTATGTTGACGATCCGCAACGCCCAGTGTTGTCTCAATTGTATCTGGCATCCAGTGAGGAACGCAGTCGTACGCAGTTACGGCATCCAGCATTGGCTGTGAACCGTGGCGATGGCAAGGGTGGATTGCCACCATTTTTCCAGAATTTATTGCCGGAAGGACAATTGCGTCACCATTTGATCGAGCGTGCTGGGATTGAACCCAATGATGAATTCGGTTTGTTGGCATTTTGTGGCAGAGATTTACCTGGAAACGTGATCGTTGGAGAAGAGCATCTTGATGAAAAGGCATTAGGGCGCTTGATTGGACAAAGCTTTGATAGTTACGAGCTGAGCTCTGCGCAAATGCCTACACCAGATGGCGCATCTATTTCTGGGGTGCAACCCAAAGTGAGTTTGGTAAAAGAGGCTGGTGGGCACTACGTCATGCGTTCACGGGATAACAAAGGTCGGCATTTTATTGGTAAGTTACCCGCGTCTGATTACCCCAACATGCCAGAGGTAGAGTTCTCTTCGTTGACGCTGGCTGCTGCTGCTGGTGTTAATGTATGCGAGCACTCTTTGTTACCTTTGTCTGCGATTGCGGATCACCTGCCTTTCGGCTTGCGTAATGATGCTCAGAATTTTCTACTGATTCATCGTTTTGACCGTGATGCAGCAACTGTTGCCCATGATAGTGGAAATGGCCGTTTGCATATGGAAGACTTTGCACAAATCACGGGAACGCCGGCTGCAGATAAGTATTCAGGGACTTATGCAGCTTTAGGAGTGGTGTTGCTTGAGCGTAGTCGCGAGGGAGAGAACGATTTATTCGAATTGTTACGGAGAATCAAGGTAAATGAATTACTCGGTAATTTTGATGCACACTTGAAAAATTTCAGCATGTTATATACAACACCACATAGTGCCCAGTTATCTCCGGCTTATGACATCGTGGCGTATTCGGCATACCTCTCCGGGCATGGACATGCGCTCGCCTTTTGCCCTGGACAAAAGACGCGTCAGCTCTTGACGCCTGCCGTATTGCGGGCGCTCTCCAATATATGGAAAATACCTGAACCGAAACTACAAAAAGTGTTGATTGATACTGTTGCACGCGCCATGGATACCTGGCCGCAATTGCTGGAGGCATTACCGCTAAGTGTGAGTCAGCGTTCTCGTATTAGCGAGTATCTGCAACGCAATCCCAGTGTGATGGCTTGGCAGCGACGCGCTGCAAGAAAGTCGTCTGATCATGTATGACTTCTTCTCCATTACCTTATAAAGATGGTATAGCGCCTAGCT
>JAATGO010000197.1 GCA_015654605.1 Betaproteobacteria bacterium | reverse complement strand
GCGTATATCCTCAATCGATCAAGATTGCTGAGCATCATCTGGATGAAATTCGGATTGCTTTTGATGGAGATGCCGTGCTGTTTAGTGATGATTCTGAACGTGTATACAAGGAACATGGCTTGCAAGCCTTTCAGAATCATGAACAAGAGCATGTCCATTCTCCTCTGCCGCCGGGGCCATTTTTACCATTTCTACGGGCATTGCAAAGTTTGCAGAAGGCGGCAGGGCAGGATATTCCGGTGAAAATCAGAACCTTATTGGTGACGGCACGTTCAGCCCCTGCGCACGAACGCGCGATACGAACCTTGATTCATTGGGGGATTGTGGTTGATGAAGCAATGTTTCTGGGTGGTTTGGAAAAAGGGCCTTTTCTGCAGGAATTTGAACCAGATTTTTTCTTTGATGACCAGACCGGGCACTGTGAATCGGCTATCAAAGCAGGGCCAACGGGACATGTGATTCATGGCATTGCCAATGAGCAGGGAGAACCGCCTTCTTCATCGACGTGAATGCCGTCTATGCAGGCTGAATACCTTTGCTTGTATCAACATGGCATAGTGTAAGGCAGTATATGAAGGGGAATATGTTGCCATATGAGCCAATAGCATACAATATCCAGACGTGCCTATGACAATCTCGTTGTTTTGATCAGATTCACGTGGTGTTGAGAGGGAAAGGCGTTTTCCAGTTGATAACAAAGTTTTTACAGATGGAGCAAGTATGTCTAATACGCCATTGTCCGATCGTTTATCGGCATGGATTGACCAGCATTTCGATGAAGAGTGTGAATTTTTACAGAAAATCATACAGATTCCTACTGATACTCCTCCTGGTAATAATGCACCGCATGCGGATGCTGTAGCGAATCTGATTGCGCATTGGGGTTGGCAAGCCGAAAAACACCCCGTACCACAGCAGGAGGTACAAGACTATGGCATGCAAAGTATTACGAACCTGATTGTACGGCGTGTCTATTCTGCCGGAGGGCCGACCGTGGCATTGAATGCACATGGCGATGTTGTGCCTCCTGGCGATGGCTGGAGCAAACATCCCTATGGAGGAGAGATCGTTGATGGGCGCATTTATGGCCGAGCTGCCGCGGTGTCAAAAAGTGATTTTGCAACCTATCTATTTGCTGGACGGGCACTGGAAGCACTTGGGGTATCTTTACATGGGGCATTGGAATTTCATTTTACCTATGACGAAGAGTTTGGCGGTTTATTAGGGCCAGGATGGTTACTGGAAAAAAAACTGACACATCCAGATTTTCTGATAGGTCCTGGCTTTAGTTATAGCGTTGTGACTGCCCACAATGCTTGCCTGCAATTTGAAGTGACCGTCCATGGTAAAGCGACACATGGATCGATGCCGGAAACGGGGCATGATGCGTTGCAGGCAGCGACGGCGATTTTGCAAGCAATTTATGCGGCGGTTCCTGCTTTGAAAAAGATCAGTTCCACTATTCCAGGTATCACTCATCCAACCATGATTGTGGGACGCATTGATGGCGGTACCAATACCAATGTGGTGCCAGGGAAGGTGATATTGAAAATGGATCGTCGCATGATTCCAGAAGAAGATCCGGAACAGGTGGAAGCCGAGGTGCGTGCCTTGATTGAAGGTGCGGTGGCAGGGCGACCAGGCATTCGCGTAGAGATACGACGGTTGTTGCTGGCACGTGCATTGCGTCCCTTGCCCGGACACGAAAGACTGGTCAACAGTTTGCAGAAAAATGCACGCAAGGTCATGGGAGAAGATTTGCCTGCTAATGGAACAGCGTTATATACCGATGCACGCCTATATGGTGAGCATGGGATTCCAGTCGTGTTGTATGGCGCTGGCCCACGCACACTGATGGAATCCAATGCCAAGCAGGCCGATGAAAATCTGGTTCTGGAAGATTTGCGGAATGCGACTAAAGTCGTTGCGATGACTTTATTGGATTTTCTGGGGAATGAGCAACGTTCGTAACTTCTATTGATATTCTATTGATAAATTCACGAAATCAACATGATAACTTTTATCGATAAAGTTGAATTATGCGGCGCCTGACAATTTCTGTTGATGATGATTTAGCCGATGCCTTTGATTTGTTGGTGGAACGCAAGGGATATGTGAATCGTTCCGAGGCATTTCGGGATCTGGTACGCAAGGAGTTGGGCGAAGTTGATATCGATAGCGGGAAAGCCAAGTGGTGTGTGGCGGCATTAAGCTATGTCTATGACCATCATGAACGCCAGTTGGCAAATCGGCTGACACAGATGCAACATGGCCATCATGATGTTGCTGTTACGTCGCAGCATGTGCATCTGGATCATGATAATTGCATGGAGACGGTCATTCTACGTGGCAAAATGGAGCAGGTGCGCGCTTGTGCTGATGCCATTATTTCCCAAACTGGTGTGCGTCATGGTTATGTCCATATTATTCCTGTTGATGTAAAAACGGATAAATATGGGCAGATCGGGCACATGCATGTACACCCGAGGCGTTAGAAGTAACGTCGCTAGTTCTGCGATTCCTTGCAGATGCGTTCTTCAACGTAATAGCGCATTACCTGTGTCTTCAATTTTGAGTACGGGTATTTACGTACAGGTATTGCACACGGATTAATGCTGTTCTTCTGCTTCAAAACCCGCTGCGCGTAGTGCCGCCAGCACGGTAGCCAGATGTTCGCGGCCACGGGTTTGCAGCACCAATTCTATTTCTACATTTTGTGCAGCCAGTATGGTGAAGGCGCGTTGGTGATGCACTTCTTCGATATTAGCCCCTGCATCAGCAACAGTTGCAGTGATCTGTGCCAGCATTCCCGGAATGTCACGGGCACTGACGCGCAAACGTGCCAGGCGGCCAGCGCGCACCATGCCACGTTCAATGATCGCGGCTAGTAAGAGTGGGTCGATATTGCCACCAGAGAGCACTAATCCTACCCGCTTACCACGAAAGCGTTCCGGGTAGCGCAACAGTGCAGCCAATCCTGCAGCACCAGCGCCTTCAACCAATGTCTTTTCAATTTCCAGCAACATCAGAACTGCTTGTTAAATATCGCCCTCATCGACTAAAAGAAAATCATTGACGTTTTGTGCGATGATTTCTTGAGTCAGTAGGCCTGGAGTTCCTACTGCAATGCCTTCGGCAATGGTGTTATTACCTTGTGGATAATGCGTACCTTGTATGGCGTTGACCATGGCAGGAAAGCGCGAGGTTTGCACACCAATTATCTCGATGTCAGGACGGAGTGTGCGCGCAGCAACTGCCATGCCTGCAATCAGACCACCACCACCGACTGATACGACCAATATGTCCAGATCTGGAACCACATCAAGCATTTCCAGGGCAACAGTACCTTGTCCTGCGATAATGGCATTGTCATCATAAGGATGAACGAAACTTAACCCTTCGCGTTTTGCCAGTTCCAAAGCGTGCGTACGGGCAGCATCGAGCGTGTCACCGTGCAGGATCACTTCTGCACCGAAACCACGAGTGCGTTCTATTTTGACGCCCGGGGTGAAGCGGGGCATGACGATGAATGCACGCAAACCAAGACGTTGCGCATGGTAGGCAACACCCTGCGCATGATTGCCGGCAGACATGGCAACAACGCCACGTACCACACTTTGCGCCAGATCGGTCAATTTATTGCAGGCGCCCCGTTCTTTGAAAGACGCTGTAAATTGCAAATTCTCGAATTTGAGAAAAACCTGGGCATTCACTATTTCAGAGAGCGTGCGTGATTCTACGCAAGGAGTAACCAGCAATTGTCCTCGCAGTAGTTTGGCAGCGCTTTTAATATGTTCGATGGTGATCATGTCAATGATTGTAGAGGATTTATCAGAAAGTGGGCAGTGTTAAATGGTGTTTATCTCAGTCGGGAAAAGGGCATCAGACATATACTAAGGATGATTGCCCGATTAATTTAGCAATCACCTTTTATGGGGCGTTTTGTGACAGCCAGACTTGTTACAATGATGACTTTCCATTCCCCAACGCTGACTGCCATGTCCCCATATCTTCCCACAGAACCTGAATTGGATGCCGATACCGATGGTGAACTTGATGACACGCTGATTCAAGAATTATCGGAAATGACACGTGTGCTCATGGTGGCACGCAATGAGCCGGGAAAAGATCAGGAGGAGGCGTTCATAGATGATGAGGCCTCTCTGCCATTGCAAAAATATATTCATAAATTGTTGCGGCAACAGAAAGATGAGGTACTGTATGAGACGCTTGAGCATCTGAGATTTGATGATCGGTCGGCCTTCTTGTTGTTGAAAGAAATGATTGAGAATGCCTCGGAAACAGTGGTGATTCGTCATGCACGTGGGGATGTGGAGGTGAATGCTTTTGTGATCCCTCTGTTTGTGCGAACCACAGGTGGGCTGTCGGAAGAATATGATTTTCAGGATGGTGATGCATTTACTGCACTCACCCGCAGTATACAGGCAGAGCAATTGGAAAGTGATGCTGCCACGGTAGTGTTGGTGAGTCACGCTTATCATCTTGATGAGATTGATGCGATTACTTTCAGCCACTTAACCCAGATGATACGCGATGCGCATACGGCAATGACGAATAAGAAGGTGAAGGCAACGCCAGCACTGGATCGTAGTATGAGCGGATGGCCGACAAGTCATTTTGGCGTTGACGATACGGCAGTTGAATTGCGATTTTTGCTTGGCTTTGTGTCCAAATCTATTGACGACCCATTTTATCGCGTCCCAGAGGATGAGGCAGAAATGGAGGCTTATTTCATACATCGGGAGCAACGGTTCCAACATTGGAGCGAGAAAGTGGTTCCTTTATTACAATGTTGTATGGCTGATCCGGCGAAGGAATTCGATGTACATTTCCAGTACCAGGACTTTTTTTATGCAGGCAAAGAGCGAGGTATTGCCGAATATCTGATGCTGCAAATGATGTCTGAACTGGATCATGGTTTGCAGCAACATGGGGTATCCGCAGGGCAGACACATGCGATTGTGGGGTCAATAGAAACGACCGGTGAAGCTATGTTGCGCATCAATGTCTATGAGAAGGATCGCTTGTTGGTGTCGACAGAGAAACCATTGGTGTTACCTAATAGTGATATTGCTGCTGATATTGCTGATATTTGCGATGCCTTGCATATCATGGGAATAGGCAGCGTGGCACAGGCGGCAGGGTTTGATGAAAAGGGGAATGCGCTTGAGGTGCAGGCAGTGGCAGAGGAAGTGGGAAGGTAGTATAACGGCTTGAGTGAGTAAAAGCCGTTTGCCCGATTGTTGCTCAGGAAACGACGAAGTCAATTTCTATCACCAATATCAGACACGGATATCATAGATATCATGTGATACCCGTGCCGTGATCAGTGCGAAAACAATGAGTCGGGATTGTCATTTTGACCAAAAGTACTGAGTACCCAACCTGATGCCGTTTTGTAATAGATGAAATACCATGGCAATGCCTGTTTCTCGGTTTTCTCGATATAGGCTAACTTGAGCAGCGATCCTCCTGCTTTTTCCATGCGAACGAATTCATAGCCAACAGAGGAACCAAATGTCTGTGCCATTTGTTGTCGATGTGAAGTGGCAGTATTGCGGGCAGCTTCTATTTGCTGATTTTCTACTACAACATAGGGAGTCAACAAGCCATACATACTGTTGATATCACCTTGGCCTGCTAAAGCCATTGCCTTGTCGGTTAATTGTCGGACTTCAGCTTCCGATTGGAGAGGGGCGGCATATACTATGGCATGCAAACATAATAAACAGAGTGCGGCAAAAATTTTACGCATGGTATGAACTCCTGAACGAGTGAAGTGCGTGATTGATAACGATTGATATCTGTATGGATTGAGTTTGCCATGATGAGATTATGTGTCAAGCGGGCTGGTACGAGGTATCGGTAGCAACAACAGTATCCGAGTGGCAATATCAGTTTGTCACACTGGACGGAGAAGACTTTGACTTAAGCCGTTGCAGGAGGATTGCGCAAAGTTCGCGGCACTCTTTACTGTCAATTACGGCATAATGGGGGGAATTTAACCTGACGTGTAGTGTTTTTACATGCAAAGCTGAATAATGGCAACTGACAAAATACAGGAAAAGACCTCTTCCGAACGCGTGTCGGCGCGCATTCGCGAACGCATCAAGGCTGCAGGTGTGCGATTTCACGCGAATGACAACATCGCAAAGTTTGTCCATGAGGGCGAACTGGATGCTCTGCAAAGTGAAGTGCAGGAAAAAATGGCTGCCGTACTGGAAAGCCTGGTGATTGACGTGAAGAGTGATCACAACACCCAGGATACAGCTAAACGTGTCGCGAAAATGTACATTCAGGAAATTTTCAGGGGACGTTATCAGGCGGCACCTCCGGTCACGGAATTTCCTAATATAGAAAGGCTCAATGAGTTAATGATCGTGGGGCCGATTACTGTACGTAGCGCATGTTCGCATCATCTATGTCCGATCATGGGGAAAATCTGGGTTGGCGTAATGCCTAATGAGCATTCCAACCTGATTGGCTTATCCAAATATGCGCGGCTGATCGACTGGATCATGAGCCGGCCACAAATTCAGGAAGAAGCAGTGTCGCAGGTCGCTGATTTGTTGATGGAGAAGTTGCAGCCGGATGGTTTGGCACTGGTGATGGAGGCCGATCACTTCTGCATGCACTGGCGTGGCATCAAGGATGACAATGCGCAAATGATGAACAGTGTCATGCGTGGTGCATTTTTAAGTAATGCTAATTTAAGGCGTGAATTTCTTGCGCTCATTGCCAAACGAGGTTAAGTATGCTGGTACGCCTTATCTATGCAAGCCGCTCATGTGAACCGATTGGCCACGAGCTGATTGACAATATCCTCAGCGTAGCTTTGCGCAGGAATCTGGAGCATGGGATTACTGGCGTATTATGTTATAGCGACCGCGTTTTTGTGCAGGCTCTTGAAGGTGGCCGAGAGCAGGTCAATGCCTTGTATCGTCATTTGCTGCAGGATTCGCGGCACAAGGACGTGATTTTGTTAGCCTATGAAGAAATCAATGTACGTCATTATCCTACCTGGACGATGGGCAGGGTGCGGCTCGATAAAGTGAATCGCTCTTTGTTACTGAAGTACTCCTGCACCGGGACATTTGACCCTTACGAAATTTCTGGGAGCACCACCATTGCCCTATTGGCAGATTTGGCGACGACAGGTGTTTTTGCCATGCGTGATTGATGTCTGCCGCAAGACCAGGTCTCACCTGGTCTATGTGAGACCAATGGATGAGATTTGTTAATGGCTCACCGGACTAGGTTTGCCCAGCATGCGCAAGACACTGGCGATACAGGCAGCGCCAGCAAACCCTGCGCCGAGGCCAAGAGCCATTCTGGAGCCATGAAGTGCCGATGCGCTAAAACATAGAGCAACCAGAGCAGCACCAGTACTTTGACCTAATAAACGCGCAGTGGCTACAATGCCGCTGGCACCTCCGCTGCGTTCTGGGCGCGCGCTAGTCATTAATGCTTTTAGGTTGGGAGCCTGGAAAAACCCAAAACCAGTGCCGCAGACTAGCATGCGCCAGGAAATATTGATCCAGGAGGGGGCATCGGGCATAAAGGTTAACAGCAGCAAACCGGTACTCAATATGGCTAAACCAATACCGCCAAGGATTCCGACAGGGTAGTGATCTCGCCATTGAGCGCGGCACGATTCGTGTGATTGGCGTCGTTGTCGCCGAACGCGCGCGCCTCCGCCAAGGTGGCTTCGCGCGACAATCGAATGAGTTCAATGCGAAAGTGGATGAATTCGGCGACCCGCGCGTTGGCCCGGTCCATCGTCTCCCGGTCCTCCGGCCTGATGAGGCTCGTCCAATCCTTCATCAGCTGATCGATCTTGCGCAGGTTTTGAATGACGAGCGGGGCGTATTTTTCGGATTCCGCCACGGTCTCGGACATGTAGATGCCGCGCGAGTCCATGACGACGGCATAAATCATGGAATTG
>JAATGO010000353.1 GCA_015654605.1 Betaproteobacteria bacterium | reverse complement strand
TTGAACAACAACGGCACGAAGCAACACGGATTGGGTTACCGCGACGATGAGCGACTTGCAGGAGTCGGAGAGAAAGGGCGGGAAACGCAGAACGCCGTGCTGGATCTTGTTGTACTGGAAATCCAAACGAAAACAACCAAACATGAGCGCTGGACGACAAGGCAACGCTGTCGTACACCCGATTGGTTGATGCAGTAACGGCGTTACGAATATCCCGAGATGCAATACTCATCCCTCTGCCACATTTTTCCAATATACCTGCACTACTTTTACTGTTTGCCTGAACGGACTTTAGAAGCGCCGCTTTAATTTGACAAACGCTTTTATTTTCAAGATTGTGTAGATTAGTCGCACAATACGTAAAGTCAGCTTTTATAGCTTTGCATACGCTGCAATGCAAAAATTCGACTAGTCAAATAAACGAGATAGAACCCATGCATAGCGGTCACTCTACTAGCTGTTGCTTAACATGGTAAGACCAATAAGAGGCTGAGTGACTGAGTATTAATAGTAGTTTCGCGAATTAATGGCGGTTCCGCGAATATATTGTTCGGTGTTGGTGTTGACGAAGCGAAGGAGAAAATAGTAGCAATATACAAGTGCATTTGATCTGCAAAGTACATGATGGATATATGTCTGCTGATCAATAGAAAATTAGAGTGTTAGATCCATTGATACCTTGACTCTCTCCATGGCTACATATGTTCTAAAGCGAAGGACATTACCACCTTCAAAGAAAAGCTCGCGAGTCAGTGTTCGTATTCTTTCATATCACGCGTTGCAATGATCAGCACAAAATCAACGTCGCCAGTCACGTAGTAGCATTGTTGAACCTGCGGACATTTCAAGAAGCGTTCACGGATTTCATCAAGTTGTTCTACCGCTTCATTTTCAACCGATACGTTCACGATGGTTGTTGTGTTGACGCCGAGCAGGTCTGGTGACAATACGCTTCTGTCAGCCTTAATTATGCCAGATTGGCGTAGTCGTTTGGCGACTGCCGGAAGAGAAAGATTCACTTTTTCTGAAAGCGCGCTCGCAGGCACTTGGTTATTTTACTGGGCGATTTCCGAAATCTTTCGATCATAGTCATCTATATGCGTTTGTCGTCTCATATTATTTCTACCAGTTAATTTTCAAGAGAAAGTTTATCTAAAATCATATCGAATTGAATAATTATTCTGCGCTTATACGAGATATATTCTCGTATACTCCATTTCGTTTGAGAGCTTTGCAATGCAACTTCATATCAATTCGTCTGACCAGTTTCTTAAGCCACAGGCTCAGACGCGGATAGAGAGAGTTTTCGCCTTCTGTATCGGTTCCATTCGACATCATCTCGCCTGTATTGCTCATCAACAGACACCATTATTGTCGCTGGCAACGCTCGCTCGATGCATTGGACTTGGTGGAATTCTGGTGAAGGATGAGGGGCAGCGTTCAGCATTGAAGAGTTTTAAAGCATTAGGTGGTGCACATGCTGTCGTCAAACTTGTATTGTCAGAAGCCAGCAGAAATCTGGGGAGATATCTTGGTCCGGAAAACATTGATAGTGACGAAGTCGCCGACATTGCCGCAAGTCTGACGATCACCTGCGCGACTAATGGCAATCACGGACGCTCTGTTGCTGCTGCAACACGTCTAGGCTGTCGTTCATTTATCTTCATTCATAAGGGCGTCAGTGAGAGTCCTACTCAAGCGGAGATGCATCAACATCAATTGGATGCGTTGCTAGTAACGTCACCGCCAAATTTTCGGTATTTCACTGGATTTGATAGTCAGTTCTGGGAAAGCCCAACTCGCCCCTGGTTTTTCATTATTCCTGCTGATGGTAAATGTCTTGCCATCGTTCTTCAAATTGGCACGCCCTTGCTCAAAGGTAGCTGGATTGCAGAAACGCGCAGCTGGTCGGCACCACGACCAGCAGATGATGGTATATCGTTGCTGGCAGAGGCGCTTCAGAAATTGCCTCACCGCTATGGGCGTATTGAAATGGAATTAGGAGGCGAATCTGCGGTTCGTATGCCCCTTAATGATCTGTTTGTATTGAAAACAACACTCACCACAACAGGGCTGGTAGATGGTTCACCATGCATCTGGAATATACGTGCCATCAAATCTGCCGCTGAAGTGAAATATATTAAGCAGTCCTGCACCATTGCCAGCGATGCCTTTGCGAAGTTGCCATCACCTGCACGTTGTGATCAGACAGAGCGCGAAATCGCTCAGGCTCTTTTGTCGTAGATATCATCCAAGGTGGGCTCATGCCGTTCCCTTTATTGTGTCTGCTTCTGGCAATGGTGGTTATGAACAAATTATTTCCCGGCCGAGCGACCGTGTTATCGAAGATGGTGATGTACATCATTATTGATGTGAGTGCGACAGTTAACGGTTATTTTTGTGATTTTGATCGCAATTTTGGCTTTTGCAAGGTGTCAGATGTTGCGGTGCGTGCGAATGAGGCCGTATGGGATGCCCCAGAAGCTGCTATGGCAATTGCCTTGCTTGGAACAACAACGGCGAACTCTATTACGCGATGATGAAAGTACTACAGCCAGCCGGTATGTTGGGTAACAACGTTGGCCGGTTGGGGCATGGACTTGGCCTTGGCCTGCAGTTGACCGAACCGCTATCACATATGCCAAGCGATGACACCGTGCTGCAGGCGAGGATGGTAATCACCATCGAACCTGGTATGGAATACGCACCGGGCAAGATGATTGTTCATGAAGAAAATATACACATTACAGGTTCGGAGCCGCAAATCTTGATCAAGCGCGCCACGTGAAATGCCGGCCATTGCTTTCTAATTGCAGTACATCCTACTTTTTGAGGAAATACACTATGAACACGAAATGGAAAGCCGCTGTTTTGAAAAGCGGTATGTTGATCACCAGCTTTGTGACATCGGTGTGCACTGTCACCGAACCCGTTAAAACAATACATGAAGGGACCGGAGATGATGGTGAAAATCAGTAAGGGTCTCGGTTTGTCGATGAAGATAGAGGATACCCGTTTCGCCAATCTGGTTCTTGGTATTGCCAATTATCGTTATGATGTAGTGGCATCGGCGCTACATATTACTCCGGCACGTGCTAAGCAAATTGACCGCATTCCTTATCTGAAAACGGGTGGATCACTGCTGACGGCCACAGACAGTAAAGCTCATCCAGAAAAGCCGGAAGATCTATGTGGCATGCGAGTTGTTTCTCTCAAGGGTGCTGCGTGGGTACCAATGTTGAATAAGCTTTCGACAGAATATTGTGTGGCTAACAGTAAAGGACCGATCACCATTTAGGAATACTCCTCTTCTCCTTTGGCGGCACAAGCGCTGCTAGCACATGCTGCTGATGTGCAATTTGATGACACAGCAGTTTCTCAGATATTTGGACATATCTCCCCGGTAGCTAGGACTGACGGGAAGGCGTAAATCATATGGCAGTAATGAGGTGATCAAAAGTGTCGATTTGCAAGTGAAGTGGGGTGAAGTTATCTCTATCATCGAACCATCAGGCTCGGAGAAAATGCCTTTGATTCGATGTCTTAATGGTTTGGAAAAGCTCAATCATAGTACAGTTTCTTTGCAAGGAGAGCTGTTTCTAAAAGGGATGGAAGAATCTGACCCAAAAATGACAGAGTGTTAGCAAAGTGAATTTCGCGTTCAAAATGTCGGATCGCATCATTTACATGGGGAAAGGTGAGGTTCTTTATGATGCAGCTCCAGACATACTTCTATAAGAGACGGAGTCCGTTCGGCTGCATAAATTTCTTGAAGGTGTCCGCCTTTAAATAAACAATGTCATTGCGCAGTTAGTCGCTGCGCTTTTGAAGGGTAATGGTCGTCATATTAATACAGTCATCTAAAATGACTGCCATACATATGGACAAGAGAGCCGCAAAACTGCTATGACGCACGACTTGTTGCTATAAGGGTTCTTGCGGTGATTGTGATGGTTTTTGCGACATCTTTAGTTCTTCTTCCAACTGAGCAACGCGCGTTTCAAGAGCCTCGAGTTTAGCGCGTGTTTTGGCGAGTACCTGCGTTTGAATATCGAACTCTTCGCGGGTGACCAGATCTAGTTTTGAAAATCCCTGGGTTAACATTGCCTTAACGTTTTTTTCAATGTCTTTCGCAGGAGAATTCTCCAGAGCCTTGCTAAATTTAGCCTGCATATCTTCAAAAAATTGTGGTTTATCCATGATGTCCTCTATTCGGTTGGTGCTTGAATTCGCTCAGTGTAACGCTTTGTGCTCGAACGGGAAACGTTCTTATTTGGTTCTCATTCGCTTTTACTCTGTTCTACTCTCTCGGTTACTTGGTTATCAGGATTCCCCTATTATCAGCATAGGCCATATTGGTGCATATTTACATTAGGCAAGACATTCGTTAACAAAAGTCTTTCATCCTCCTTTCATTATCGCACCAATATTGTGCAAAATCATGTGGATTGATTTTTTCCAGTGCGAAAATGTGAAGATATTGTGAAAAATCATAGAAGACGCAGGGAAAATGTAACGAGGATCACTCAAAACGAGTTGGCATGGCTCCTGCTATAAGATCCTTGCAAAGATCGAAAAATGACACAATTTGTTTTTAAATAAAACCTAGAGGGACGTCATGAGAAAATTAATTATTACAACAGCTGTCGTCGCAACATGTGTTACCAGTTTTGCTCGGGCAGAAGATGCTGTACCTGATAATCAACTTAGTTTTAATGCCGCTATCGTCAATGATTACCGTTATCGTGGTTTAACACAAACACGTTTTGATCCGGCCTTGCAAGTAGGGGCAGATTACGTGCACAATCCTACTGGTCTGTATGTCGGTACATGGCTGACTAACATCAAGTGGATTAAAGACGGTATCGACATGCAGGACGGTGGCCATGGCAAGGGAAATATCGAATGGGATATCTATGCGGGTAAGCGGGGAGATATCGGCGGTGGTTTTACTTATGACGTAGGGGGGTTGTACTATTACTATCCAGGCAATAATTACGCGGATTATTTTAAAAATGCGAATACATTTGAAGTATATGGGCAGATTGGTTATGGCCCAGCCTATTTCAAATATTCGAAATCCTTGACTAATTTGTTTGGTGCAGTAAATAGTAAATACAGCACTTATTATGATCTAGGCGCTAGCATTGATACCGGTTTTTATGGATTGATGGTAGGCCTGCACGTTGGTCATCAAGATGTAAAAGGCAATCCTGGTGAATCTAGTTATACCGATTGGAAGGTTGGTGTAAGCAAGACTTTCGACCAGTTGGCTGGAGTGACTCTAGGAATTGCTTATGTTGGTACTGACATGACGGATGGTTGGGCGACAACGCCAGAATCAGATGGACTGAAGAATGTCGGCAAAAAGGGTGTTGTGGTTTCTTTAAGTAAAACATTTTAAACGAGGTTGGTATGAAACTGATTACGGCAATTATCAAGCCATTCAAGCTCGACGAGGTGCGTGAAGCATTGTCCGCTATTGGCGTACAAGGCATTACTGTTACCGAAGTCAAGGGCTTTGGGCGTCAAAAAGGGCACACTGAGTTGTATCGTGGAGCAGAATATGTGGTCGACTTTTTGCCAAAGACCAAGATCGAAGCGGCAGTAGATGACGCGATTGTTGAACGCGCACTTGAAGCCATTGAGGCTGCTGCTCGTACAGGGAAAATCGGTGATGGCAAAATCTTTGTTCAAGATTTGTCAGAGGTTATTCGTATCCGCACCGGTGAAACCGGTAAAGACGCTCTTTAAGGGGAAATCGCATGAGTATTAAAAAGATGGTTTCGGGAGTCTTGGCAATTGGCGCCTTGATGTTTGCGGTCAGTTTTACCGCACCGGTGCAGGCACAAGATGCGCCTAAGCCAGATACGGCGGCGGTGTCTGCCCCAACTCCTGCCGCGGATGCCCCTGCTGCTGCAGCCGCGCCAGCACCAGTGCTCAATAGCGGCGACACAGCATGGATGTTGACGGCGACGTTGCTGGTCATCATGATGAGTATTCCTGGACTTGCTTTGTTCTATGGTGGGCTGGCACGAGCCAAAAACATGCTGTCCGTGCTAATGCAAGTGTTCATGGTATTTTCTCTCATCACAGTATTATGGGCGATCTATGGATACAGCCTGGCATTTGGTGGTGGAGGATCTTTTATTGGCACGTTTGATAAAGTGTTCTTGAACGGCATCAAGCCGGACGTTTTATCGGGAACAATTCCTGAGTATGTGTTCGTCGGATTCCAGGCAGCATTTGCTGCCATTACTTGTGCGCTGATTGTCGGTTCATTTGCTGAACGGATTAAATTTTCTGCTGTCTTGTGGTTCTCTGCGTTGTGGTTTACTTTCTGTTACCTACCAATTGCGCATATCGTATGGGCGCCTGAAGGCATGTTGTTCAAGGACGGTGCGCTGGACTTTGCAGGTGGTACCGTGATTCATATCAATGCGGGTGTTGCTGCCTTGGTAGGTGCCTATATGGTTGGTAAGCGAATTGGTTTTGGTAAGGAACCAATGAAGCCACACTCATTGGCATTGACTATGGTTGGTGCATCCTTGCTGTGGGTTGGCTGGTTTGGTTTCAATGCTGGCTCTGCGCTAAGTGCAAATGGTACTGCTGGCCTGGCTTTCGTCAATACTATTTTTGCGACGAGCGCCGCGGCGATCAGCTGGAGTGCTGTGGAAACTTTGATCAAAGGTAAGGCTTCCATGTTGGGTGCGGTTTCCGGTGCTGTTGCTGGTTTGGTTGCTGTGACCCCTGCTGCCGGTTTTGTCGGGCCAATGGGCTCCATCGTACTTGGTTTGCTGGCAGGCCCAATTTGCTTGTGGGGTGTGAGTGGACTGAAGCGGGTGTTGGGTATGGACGACGCATTTGATGTATTTGGTGTCCATGGCATCGGCGGTATCCTGGGCGCGATCTTGACAGGCGTGTTTGCAGCACCAAGTCTGGGTGGTACGGGGGCAGCTGATTTTGCGATGGGACATCAGGTAGGTGTGCAGGTCAAGAGCGTGTTGATTACCATCGTATGGTCAGGGGTTGTTTCCATCATTGCCTTTAAACTGGTCGATATGGTTATTGGCTTGCGTGTGACGGAAGAAGAGGAACGCGAAGGTCTGGATATTTCCAGCCATGGTGAGTCTGCTTATCATTCCTGATCAGCTGTAGCAGTACTTTTGGTGATTGCTGCTCTTTGCCGAGGTAGAGGGAAGACCTCGGCGCAAACAAAGCTCTGGCGAAAAGTCAGAGCTTTGTTGTTTAATCTGATCGATTGGGAT
>JAATGO010000018.1 GCA_015654605.1 Betaproteobacteria bacterium | reverse complement strand
TTCTCTCTTTCATTTTTATTTTCCTTAATCTCTTGGTTGACCTATGCTCAGGAATCCTCGATCCACGTGTACGCAAGGCTTGATTCCATGATTTCAAAGCATTCACCCTGGCATCTTTTGCTTGCTCCTGGTTGTGCCGTATTGGTACTAGTGATGATTGCCATCATTGGTCCAATGCTTATGCCACATGACCCTTTACGTATGGATGTCATTCACCAGTTTGCTGCGCCGGATAGACATCATTGGCTCG
The DNA here is from genome assembly GCA_015654605.1 of Betaproteobacteria bacterium. Next base: position 4,497 of record JAATGO010000018.1, on the reverse strand, counting down.
GCCTGGATGAGTATGGACGAGATATCCTCACGCGACTTGTTTATGGCGCCAGAGTATCACTATCAGTGGCATTTACTGCGTCTCTTGTCGCAGCCATTGTTGGGGTAGTCACCGGTCTGATTGGGGGATATTTTCGCGGTATCACCGAGATATTTACCATGCGTGTACTGGATGTGGTACTTTGCTTTCCTCCCTTATTGCTGGCATTACTCGTGGTAACTTTATTTGGGCCAGGGGCATTTACATTAACCATTGTTCTTGCCTTGTTGTTTGTTCCTACCTTTGGCAGAGTCACTTATAGCGAAGTTGGTAAAGCTCGTCGACAAGATTATGTGGAAGCATCGCTCTCATTAGGTGCTCGGATGCCAAGGATTCTATTTATGACGATTCTCCCTAATATCCTTGGGCCGATTCTCGTACAGTTTTCATTGACGATGGCAGCTGCAATCATGCTGGAAGCGGGTCTTTCTTTTCTAGGTGTGGGAGTGACGCCTCCAACCGCTTCATGGGGGCTGATGATTCGGGATGCTCGAGCACATATGTCTGGGCATCCTACTGGGTTATTGTGGCCGTGTGCTGCATTGGTATTAACTATATGGCCGATTAATCGTTTGTGTGATGCTTTGCGATCGATTTTTGATCCACGCCATGCTTCTACCAAGGTAGATGTGGCATCGAGTGCAGTAGTGAAACCTGTGGCATTACCTCAAAGACCACTAGTCATGGCGGCAGAAAATGTATTGGAGATTGATACTATTTCGATCCAAATTCATACGGGTGAACAGGTAGTGCAGCCAGTCAATGAAGTCTCTTTTAATGTGCGCAAAGGGGAGATCGTTGCAATAGTAGGAGAATCAGGTTCCGGCAAGTCGATGAGTGGTTATGCCTTGATGGGATTGCTGCCTGATGGCGCCAGAGTGAGTGAAGGGCAGATGCGTTTTCGTCCTGAACAGGATGCTCCCATAATGGATCTCGGTAGTTTGAATGAAACAGAGTTACGACAGATCAGAGGTCGTCGTATTGCCATGATTTTTCAGGAGCCAATGACCAGTTTAAATCCAGTCATTCGTATTCGTGAGCAGATTGCAGAAGCGATTCTTGCACACGATGCCAGATTATCTGGAGATCAATTGGAGCAACGTATTCATACTTTGTTAAAGCAAGTCGGTATTGCTGATGTGGCTCGCGTAGCGAATAATTTCCCACATGAGCTTTCTGGTGGGATGCGACAGAGGGTGATGATCGCTATGGCATTGTCATGTGATCCAACATTACTCATTGCTGATGAACCAACCACGGCACTAGATGCAACAGTGCAAGCTCAAATATTAGATTTATTACGTACGATTCAGCGAGAAACCAAAGGACGATTGAGCATTATTTTTATTACTCATGACCTAGGGGTAGTCTCTGAGTTGGCAGATAGGGTGATTGTCATGTATCGCAGCAGAATTGTTGAGCAAGGAGATGTCACTGCAGTATTTACTCAACCACGCGATCCGTACACGCGGTTATTGCTGGAAGCACTTCCTGGTCCTGCTTTGTTGGAGTCAGAGAATATGGATGATGACTATTCAGATATAGCGACAGAAAATGCAGTAACACATGGCAAGCTAGAAGAGGTCATTGATTTTCAACGGAGGAAGGCATGAGTCCGTTGCTTGAGGTACAAAATCTTACCAAGCACTATACGGTGCGAAAGGGCTGGTTTGGTCAAGCACACACATTACCCATTGTGAATAATGTCAGCTTTGATATTGAGCATGGTGAGGTAGTGGGTTTAGTTGGTGAATCAGGATCAGGAAAATCGACGATAGGGCGTTGTTTACTTAAGCTCATTGAACCAACCAGTGGTGGTGTACGATTCAATGGTCGTTGGCTTGATCGATTGAGCCATAGAGAAATGCGCCCCCTAAGGCGCCACATGCAAATTATTTTTCAGGATCCCTATGCTAGCCTCAATCCGCGCAAGAGAGCACTAGATCTGATTGGGGAAGGATTTGATATTCAAGGAATCGTGCATCGTAGTGAGAGACGTGAACGAATAATGAGTTTATTGGAAGCAGTCGGTTTGAATGCTGATGCTGCACAACGCTATCCACATGAATTTTCTGGAGGACAACGGCAGCGTATTGGTATTGCGCGGGCGATTGCGTTGGAACCGGAATTTATTGTTGCCGATGAGCCTGTTTCTGCTCTAGATGTCACCATTCGCGCACAAGTTCTTGAATTGCTGGCTTCTCTGCGTAAGCGTATGGCATTGTCAATGCTATTCATCTCACATGATTTGAATGTGATTGAACACAATTGTGATCGCGTCATTGTGCTGTATCTTGGACGGATCATGGAAATTGCCCCCACGCGAACAATGTTCTTGAAACCTCTTCATCCTTATACTGAAGCATTGTTATCTGCTTCTCCTGCGCGTGTAGGAGAGCGTAAATCGAGGCGGGTAATACTTATGGGTGAATTGCCCAGTCAGGCGAATCCCCCCAGTGGTTGTGTATTTCGTACGCGCTGCCGTTACGCTACAGCAGAATGTGCACAAGAGGTACCTCCCTTGCAGCATATTGGTTCTGGACGCTATACCGCTTGCATCCATCATGCCAAATTGAACTAAATTTTCTGATTTTATAAAGGAATGTGTATGTCTACGTCGGCTCCTGCTTTGCCTTCTGATTTGTTACGAGCAATTTGTCCTGGTGTGATGGAAGGATTTGGTGCAAGTCGTAGAGCTATCGCCAATGCCGGTCCACTAGATACCCAAACCATAGAGCTGATTATGTTAGGTGCTTTTGCGACCATGGGATATGAGGCAGCAGTTAAGATTCACGCAAAACGTCTACTTGATATGCACGTTACCAAGGCTGCTGTGCAACAAGCGATACTGGTAACTTTTGGGGCAACTACTACTGTAGCTGAATGTAGTAGGGCATTGCAGTGGATCGAGCAAGTTACCTCAACTGACTCAGAATAAACAATAGAGAAATAGACAGTACATTTTTTCACCAGAAAATACAAGGAGCATATATGGGAATCCGTGATGTTGATCGTACTTTGCCATCGAATCAAATGGTGTTTGAACTCAGGCGTGATGCACAACGCTATCAACAATTCCAGAAAGATCTGGAAGGAGCGATGGCGCATTATCAATTGAGTGAAGAAGAGAAAACAGCATGGCGTGGGGCTGATCTAGCAGCACTGGCTAAGTTGGGAATGCACCCCTATTTTTTGCCACAGACGTCTCGTTTGTTCAAGGGAGGACAGGCCAATCATAACGAAAGTGATGCCGCCAAGCTCTATGCTGAAAAAATGGGTATTACGTCAAAAGATGGAAATTGAGAGAAAAGGATAAAAGATTATGGCGAAGCTTATTGCTACATTAGGTATAGCACATGCACCTGCTGTTACAGGGTGGCTTGATAAATGCCCTCCTGACCAGCAGGCTGCAGCATTAGCTGGTTATGGTGAGTTTAAACGTCGTATGGATGATTTGAAACCAGATGTTGTGATTGGTGTGGCGAATGATCATCTGCTCAATTTCGAGATGGGAAATATGCCTGATTTTTGTGTCGGTATTGGTGATCACTGGACAGGCCCAGCTCCTTGGTTCAAGGATTGGTTGAACGTTGAGAACTACGCGCTGTCAGGACATCGGGAATTGGGGAGGGCATTAGTACGCGAGTCAGCTAAGGCAGGGATTAATCATGCTTTTTCCGACAAGCTGTTGTTCGATGATAATTGGTCAGTCCCGATGAAATTCCTATTTCCTAAATATGACGTGCGTTTTGTGCCAATTCATATGAATCCTATTGTGCCACCAGTACCTACAGCAAGACGCTGCCTGGATGTCGGTGCAGAAATTGCCCGCATTGTCAAAAATTTTCCATCCGATGAGCGTGTCGTATTGATGGCAACAGGTGGCTTATCGCATGATCCAGGTGGCCCGGGATATTTTGATGTGAATGAGGATTTTGATCATTGGTTTATGTCATTGCTGGAATCAGGAGACTTGGAGCGTGTTGAAAAAGAGGCGACCTTTGAGCGTCTTTTGAGTGGCGGTGATGGAGGTGCTGGGGAATTGTTGGCGTGGTTGGTTGCTATGGGGGCAGCAGCAGCATGCGGGGAACCTCAGGCAGAAAGTGTATTTTATTTGCCATCGGTTGCGATGCGCTGTGGCATGGGTGGATCCTATTGGGATCTATCAAAGATTACAGCAGATGCAATGATGGAGAATGCTTGATGGCAGTCGCTGCTTTACCCATAACGCTGCATGGAAAGTTAACTTCCTCTACATGTGCTTTGATTGTCATTGATATGCAAAATGATTTTTGTGCATCAGGCGGTTACATTGACCAGATCATGAAGAAGGATGTCAGTGCTGCTGCGGCAATAGTGCCATCCTTGCAGAAGTTACTGGACGCAGCACATGAAGCGGGTGTGCCGGTGATTTGGGTAGCTGCCGATTATACGCGCAGCACTATTCCTGATTCAATG
>JAATGO010000140.1 GCA_015654605.1 Betaproteobacteria bacterium | reverse complement strand
TGCGCGGCGCGGCGCGGTCTTGCGCCAGGGGGCGGGGCGGCAGCACCTCGGAGGGCAGGTGGCCATGGCTGCGCTGCAGCGCCCGGGTGGAAAACCAGTAGTCGGTGGCCAGCCCGCGGATATCTCCCGCGCGGGCCAGGCAATAGGCCCGCAATTTCTTGGCATAAGGCTTGGGCAGTCCCGCCCAGGTCGTCGGCCTGAGCAGCTCGTCGTCCATGAAGTAGGCCACGCGGCTCAAATGCAATCGTTGCGCGCGCAATGCCCGGGCCCATTGGACATTTAGGTAACGAACGATAACAACGCCAGTCCCCGGCAAAATGTGCGCTTGCACATCGGGGATAGCGTCCAGATTTTTGTAGCTAATGGGTAAACCCGTGGCTTCCAAGTGCGGGCGCACGTAGTAATCCGTGGACGGATTGGCCCCTTGCTGCAGCACCAGCCATTGCTGCGGTGCAGGACGGGGATGGCTCAGGTGAGCGCTTTCAGGTGCGGCCTGTCGGAAGAGTAAGCGAAACATGCAAGCTTCTAGCCAAAACTGGGTAGGCCAAAGCTTATCCATTTTGTGGAGGCAGTTGTTACCGGATCCTCAAATTTTCATGGCTTTACGAACGTTTAAGCTTCAACCTTCCTTTTGTTTTATTGACATTCTTGGTAACAAGTGAAAGAAAGACTCGACCGGAACTTTCAAGCCGGTTTGGCTAGGCTACCCCCATCGAGCACGTTTGATGTTTGACGCACGGAGCCTGCAAGTGAAAAAGCGCAAAGGAATCATCCTGGCTGGCGGTTCGGGTACTCGGCTGTATCCTGCAACTTTGGCCATGTCCAAGCAATTGTTGCCCGTCTACGACAAGCCCATGATCTACTACCCGCTCAGCGTGCTGATGCTGGCGGGCCTGCAAGACATCCTCATCATCTCCACCCCGCAGGACACCCCGCGCTTCCAGCAACTGCTGGGCGACGGCAGCGAGTGGGGCATCAACCTGCAGTATGCCGTGCAAGACAGCCCCGACGGCCTGGCGCAAGCCTTTCTGATCGGCGAGCGCTTCCTCGACGGCGCGCCTTCGGCCCTGATCCTGGGCGACAACATCTTCTACGGCCACGACATCGCCAACCTGCTGGAACAGGCCGGCAAGCGCGAGGCAGGCGCCACCGTGTTCGCCTATCACGTGCACGACCCCGAACGCTACGGCGTGGTGGAGTTCGATAAATACGGCCGCGCGCTGAGCATCGAAGAAAAGCCCACCGCCCCGCGTTCGAACTACGCCGTCACCGGCCTGTATTTCTACGATGCCCGCGTGGTGGACTATGCCAAGTCCATCAAGCCTTCGCCGCGCGGCGAGCTGGAAATCACCGACCTCAACCAGATCTACATGGAGAAGAGCCTGCTGGACGTGGTGACCATGGGCCGCGGCTATGCGTGGCTGGACACCGGCACGCACGACTCCATGATGGAGGCCGGCCAGTTCATCGCCACCATCGAGGCGCGCCAGGGCCTGAAAGTGGCCTGCCCCGAAGAAATCGCCTATCGCCTGGGCTACATTGACGCCATCCAACTGGATAAACTGGCAGACCCCATGAAGAAAAACGGCTACGGCAAGTACCTGAAAAACATCCTGGCCGAGGTGCGGGTGTGAAGGTCGTCGACACCGCCATAGCCGACGTCAAGATCCTCGAACCCTCCGTCTTCGGCGACGCACGCGGCTTTTTCTACGAAAGTTTCAACCAAAAGCGCTTTGACGAGGCCATCGGCCGCAAAGTCGATTTTGTGCAGGACAACCATTCCCGCTCGTCGCGCGGCGTGCTGCGCGGCCTGCATTACCAGATGCCGCCGCACCCGCAGGGCAAGCTGGTGCGCGTGGTGCGCGGCGAGGTGTATGACGTGGCGGTGGACATCCGCCGCAGTTCGCCCACCTTCGGCACATGGGTGGGCGTGCTGCTCTCGGAAGAGAACAAGCGGCAGTTCTGGATACCCGAAGGCTTTGCCCATGCCTTCATGGTTGTGTCGGAAAGCGCCGACTTTCTCTACAAGACCACCGATTATTGGTCCAAGGAGCTGGAACGCTCGATCCTGTGGAGCGACCCGCAACTGAACATCGATTGGCCGCCGGGCATTGAACCTCTGTTGTCTGAAAAAGATGCCCAGGCCTGTCCCTTCGCTCAGGCCGATGTCTTCGACTGACCTACCCACCCGCCGACATGATTCCGCCACGCAAGCCCATGCCTCAGCTCATTACGCAGCAGAGCTGGGCCGGCCGCGGCTTTATACCTGCGCGCCCGGCATCCAGCGCATTAGCACGCTGGCCGCGCTGCTGAACGACTTCGCCCTGCAATACCGCCCCAAGGGCTTGGACGGGCAAGGCAGCGTGCTGGCCTGGGGCTTGCGGCCCAGTGCGCAACGCGCGCAGCGCTATGCCAAAAAGCACGGCCTGGGCGTCTATCACATCGAAGACGGTTTCCTGCGCTCCGTCGGCCTGGGGCAGGACAGCCCGCCGCTCTCCATCGTGCTGGACGATCTGGGCCTGTACCTGGACGCCGCCCAGCCCTCGCGCCTGGAGGCATTGATCAAGCGGCCGTTGATTTCCAGGCGGACCGAACGTGCACAGGCCTTGATACGCGCCTGGTGCGACGGCCAGGTCTACCAATACAACCACAGCCGCGACCTGTACCAGTCCTTGCCGGAACAATGCGTGCTGGTCGTCGACCAGACGCGCGGCGACGCGTCGATAAGCGGCGGCCAGGCGGACGAGCGCAGCTTTGCCCGCATGCTCAAATCCGCCCTGGACGAGCACCCCGGCAGCACCATCTTGCTCAAGACGTCCCCCGACGTGGTGGCCGGCCGCAAGCAAGGCCATTTCGACCTGGCCGCCGCGCGTGCCATGCCACGCGTCAAGGTGCTGGATGCCGACGTGCATCCGGCCAGCCTGCTGTTCCGCGTGCAACAGGTGTATACGGTGACCTCGCAGCTGGGCTTCGAGGCCCTGCTGTGGGGCGTGCCGGTGCGCGTGTTCGGCATGCCGTTTTACGCGGGCTGGGGGCTGACGAAAGACGACATGCCCATGCCGCTACGGCGCGGTCCGGTGCCCCTGGAACAACTGGTGCACGCCACCCTGATCGACTACAGCCGCTATGTCGACCCCGAGACAGGCAAGCGTTGCGAGGTGGAAACCCTGCTGGCCTGGCTGGCCCTGCAACGCCGCATGCGCCAGCGCTTCGACACGCAAGTCGACGCCGTGGGCTTTACCGGCTGGAAAAAGCGCCACGCGCGCGCCTTCTTCCAGGGCAGCGGCGTGTCCTTTCAGCGGCGCGCGCGCGTTACGAACAATCATGCCGTGGCTGTCTGGGGCAATACGCAAGACGCTAGTCTGGGCAGAAAGCCCATCGTGCGTATCAGCGACGGCTTTCTGCGCTCGGTAGGGCTGGGCGCAGACCGCACGCGCCCCTTGTCCTGGGTGCAGGACGAACTGGGCATCTACTACGACGCTACGCGGCCTTCGCGGTTGGAAGAGCTGCTGCTGCACACGGAATTTTCCGCCGAGCTGATCGCCCGCGCCACCCTGCTGCGCCATGCCATCTGCGCCGCGGGCCTGACCAAATACAATCTGCCTGGGCCGCGCGGCTTGCCGCGACCCAACGGCCAGCACGTGATCCTGGTGCCGGGGCAGGTGGAGGATGATGCCTCCGTCCAATTCGGCGCCTCCAACATCCGCAGCAATATGGGTTTGCTGCGCGCCGTGCGCGAAGACAACCCCGACGCCTATATCTTCTATAAGCCGCACCCCGATGTCGTGTCCGGCCTGCGCAGGGCAGGGCAGGATGAGGAGCGGGCCGCCGCCTGGTGCGACGAGATCGTGGGCCAGGTGCCCATACAACACTTACTGGACATCGTCGACGAAGTGCATGTGCTGACCTCATTGACGGGCTTCGAAGCCTTGCTGCGCAAGGTGCCGGTGGTGACCTACGGCCAGCCGTTCTACGCAGGCTGGGGCCTCACACACGACACGGATCTAAGCCAATCGTTGCGCCGCCGGCGCACCCGCGTGCTGGACCTGGACGAACTGGTGGCGGGCGCGTTGATTTTGTATCCCACTTATGTGAGCCGGGTGACCGGGCAGTTCACCACGCCGGAGCGTGTGCTGCGCGAATTGATCGAATGGCGTGCCAAGCCCGGTGTGCCGCGCTGGCGGCATTGGTTGGCCAGGTTGTTCAGGGAGAGGACGTGATGTTGGTGTCCGAGTCCTGGATGGCGTCCAAGGCTGCCACGCGACACCATGCCTACTTGGTGCGCGGCGAGGTGACGGGGCACGCCAAGGCCCATGTGGTCGACCTCATCCTGGAACTGAACACTGGCGAGACCCATGCCATGCCTGTCCTGGTGACTCGCAAAGGCTTGGTGCTTGAGCTGGTGAAGGTTCCCGGGTTTGTACGTTCGATGCGCCTGGCTGAACAGATGCTCCAGGGCAAGGTCGAGCAGCTTTCTTGTCGGCCATTGCGCGCAGCGGAATATCGACTTCGGCAGATCTATCGCGTGACGCGATCTATAGTCAAGCATCCCGCCAAGCGACGCGGCAGGGTGGGACTTACGGTCAAGACGCTATTAACCAATCTGGACAAGGCGTATGACGCAGCCGTTCGTTTTCGGACGGCCTTGCGCCGCAGTGACTACCACGAATGGCATAAAGAGTTCTATTCGATTTCCGATCACGATCGAAGGGTCATGGCCCGCCGCCTGGCTCGCTGGAAAACGCCGCCGCGGTTTCACATCACTATCCTGACCCAGGCTAGTGGCGAGGCCGCTCTCCAGGCAACTCGCGAGAGCCTGGCCACGCAGATCTACTCTCATTTTGATGTAGTGGAGTTGCCGGCAGACCGTTGGTCCTGTGCCTGGGCAGCCCGGCAGGCGACCGGCCAGGACAGGTGGTGCATGGTGCTGCGAGCCGGTACGCAACTGGCCGAGCAGGCGCTCTACTGCCTGGCCGATTCCGCGCTGCGTCGCCCGAACGCAAGCGTCATCTACACCGACCACGATAGTGTCAGCCCTAAAGGCGACTTGCACGTTCCCATTTTCAAGCCGGACTGGTCACCCGAGTTGTTGCGGTCGACCAACTACATAGGCGAGACCTTTGCCTGGAACAGCCAGCATGCGGCTTGCCTGCATGTCGTGCCCGTGGCCGATAGCCATATTGACACCTTGCATGGGATGTTGCTGTCTTTGACGGCCGGTGATACCCCGGTTGTCCATACGCCTGCGCCCCTGTTGCATTTGCCGCCAGAGCCCGTGCATGCCGACGATACATCCCATGTTGTAGCGCAATACCTTCGTCAGTTGCGCATTCCCGCCACGGTCGTGGCTACTAGTCGGGATACCTGTCGTGTGCATTACCCCGTTGCCCAACCGGCGCCGATGGTAAGCATCATCATTCCCACGCGGGATGAGCTGGATCATCTGCAGCGGTGTGTCAGCAGCGTGTTGGAGAAGACGCAGTACCAGGTTTTCGAGATCTTGGTGGTGGACAACCAAAGCCGTGATCCAGCCACCCTGGAGTACTTGCAAACCCTGAGCAAGTTGCCTAACGTGCGGGTGCTACCATTCGACCGGCCCTTCAACTACTCCAAGATCAACAACATGGCCGTGCGAGAAGCCAAAGGAGAACTGGTTTGCCTGCTCAACAACGATACGGAAGTCATCTCGCCTGATTGGCTGGACGAAATGGCTGGCCTGCTGCTGCGCAATGATGTGGGGGCAGTGGGCGCCAAGCTGCTGTTTGATAATGGCACGGTGCAGCACGCTGGCGATACGGTGGGGCCGGGGGGGTGCGCCAACCACTTGCACAGTGGCATTGGTGCCGATGAGCCGGGCTATAACGGCCGGGCCTTGGTCGCGCAGGACTTGTCGTCCGTGACGGCCGCTTGTCTATTGACCAAAAAGGCGGTGTACCAATCATTGGGTGGTCTGAACGAGGCGAACCTAACCGTGGCGTTCAATGATGTGGATTATTGCCTGAATGTTCGTCAAATGGGATTACGGGTGGTATGGACGCCGCATGCACTACTGTACCACCATGAGTCTATAACACGGGGCAAGGATGAGACTCGAGCACAATTACGACGGGCAAAAAAGGAAGTGCGCTATATGCGCAAACGTTGGGCCCATGTGATGCAGAATGACCCGTTTTACAACCCCAATCTAAACTATTTGCAGCCTGACTTCGCGTTAAGTGCGACACCTAACGTACTGAAGCCTTGGGCTGATTCATTCTGAAGTATTGAAAAAAGGCCAATTAAGGTAGCAAAGTATAACGATTGTGGCGCAGTCAATACTTTCCTCCTACAGTCCATTTTTCAATTCTAAGTGGATCAGTTATAAACTCGTGAAATTTCGAACAAAAACCAACTTTGAATAGAGAAAACAGTCTTGTGGTTAAAGATATTTGCAAGAATTTTATCTATGCCCGTCAAGATAAGTGGGCAGCACTACGGCCTTTTCAGCTACGAACGGTAACGAGTCTCTGGTTGCAGGGAACGAAAATTTAAACCGAAGCTGGGTAGGCTGTTATTCACTTAAATCGCTTTCAAGAGCAGCATGTCAATATTCAAGAAATTGTTAAAAAATCGACTTTTCACGGGCATGGTGATCATTCCCATGCTGATTATTATTATTTATTTTGTATTTTTAGCAAGAGATCGCTATGTAAGTACATCGTCTGTCGTGGTGCGCTCGGAAAGTTCAGACAGTGGCAGTAGTACAGTGCAATTGCCTGGGATCGCTTCTCTGTTGGGAGGAGGAGGTGGCGGCGCCTCGATGATGGAAACTTTATATGTAAATGAATTTGTTAATTCACAGGATATGTTGGACATATTGCAGAAAAAGCTGCAATGGAATCAACATTATGCTGGGAATTGGCTCGATTCTTGGTATTTCTTGCCTACTGATGCTCCACAAGAAGATCAGCTCAAGTATTACCAGCGCATGATTACTACCAATTATAATGAAGTTAATGGACTGCTGACTATTAAAGTGCAGTCCTTCGATCCAGCATTCGCCAAAAAAACACTGGATGTCATTATTTCGGAAAGCGATAAATTTGTAAACGAACTCTCGCACAAAATGGCTCGAGAGCAAGTGGCCTTTGCTCAAGAAGAACTCGAACGAGCTCGTAAGACTTATGAACAAAAACGCAAGATTATGTTGGACTTCCAGTCTGCACATAATGTCCTAGATGCCCAGCAAAGCGCCATATCACGCAATGAGGTTATTTCCACATTGCAATCGAATTTGACGAATGCCAATGCCACTCTGCGTGCTATGCGGGCGACACTGAGCGAAAACAGCCCACAGGTAAATCAGCAAAAAGTCATGGTGATCGCCCTGCAGCAGCAAATAGCGGCTGAAGAGCAAAAGTTAGTGGCTAAAACTAATAACAATCAACTTAATGTAATAGCTTCTCAGTATCATGCTTTGGAGGTGGATGCGGGTATTGCCGAGGATAACTATAAGGCTACAGTCGCGTCGCTGGAGTCGGCGCGTGTTGAGGCTACCAAAAAACTGCGTAGCATGTCAGTTATCGTTTCACCAAATATGCCGGATGATAATCTATATCCACGCCGTGCATTTGACATCTTTACGGTTTTGGTAATTTTGCTCTTGTTATACGGCATTGCAATATTTTTCATTGCAACTATCAAAGACCACCAAGACTGAAGCGATTATGCACTCTAAAAATATATTTTTTCTCATTAGGAAAATGTACTCTGTCCGTCAATTAATCGGATCCACTCTACTATTGATCAGTATGGTCTCCTTGAGTGGTTGCGGCCTACTGTCTGGCGCCGGGCCGAGAATTGGCAGTATTACTAGCGATGCCAATAAAGATGACAACGTTGTCAATTCTGACTACGGGTACGATCTGATTGACTTGTCCTCTAACAACATTGCTTCGTATATGCGCCCAGCCGAACCAGCGCTGCGAGATCATGTGGCTGCCACGAGTACACCCGAGATTCATCTCATGGCGGGCGACGTGCTCAAAGTCATGATTTCGGATGATAGCGGCGCCACCCAAACCGTGTTCTCCCCTTTGGCCCAAGGTGGCACAGTATTCGACCAGGTACGGGTAGCGGCGGATGGCACTATCTCGCTACCGTATGTTGGTTCCAGGCAAGTCAAGGGTACTACGTTGCAGCAGGCCGAGAATATCATTCGCCGTGGTGCTAAGGGTTGGGCCGCCTCACCCCAGGTACATGTAGAGATGGTAGGCAACGTCTCTGGTTCGGTGCTGGTAGCTGGCGCTGTCAAGACTCCTGGCCGATTCTCGTCCTTACAAGGCCCATTGACTATCCTCGATGCTATTAATCAAGCGGGTGGTCCTTCTATGGAGCCTTTTCTTATCAAAGTTACCCTGCGCACTGGGAAGACCGTGCATGTGTATAACTATCAAGATTTACTTTCCGGTCGGAATAGAGAGGTACCGCCCAACTCTGAAATCATTCTCGATCGCGATCGAAGGCGCTTTATCGCCATGGGTGCGGTAGCCCAACCGGGGTTACATGACTTTCCCTCAGCTACACCTAGTTTATTGGAAGTGCTGGGGACTGTGGGAGGGCTTAACGAGCGTATGGCTAACCCCAGTGGTGTATTTATATTTCGCCTGACTGATGCTGCTTAGGAGAAAAATCCAAGGCTGAAGTTTTTCACTTGGATATGCGTGAACCAGTATCTATGTTCTTGGCAAAGAATTTTTTGATTCTTCCAGACGATACAGTGTATGTGACCAACGCTGCTGTCTATGAGATGGAGAAGATCATCGCCCCTATTGTTCAAGTGTTAGTGCTGGGCCGCACGGTAGACAATTTCTAAGAGGGAGATACATGGGACAGCTCGAATCTTCTTTTAAAACAAGTCGATCATCACTGAAAATTGTTCAGTCAGTGATATTTGCCTTGTTTTTGCGAGAAATGCAAACACGATTTGGGGCGCGGCGCATGGGGTTTGTTTGGGTGGTGATGGACCCGTTGACAATCTTAGTCGTCATTCTGGTTTTTCACGCTGTGATGAATACCGGAGTTTTTCAGGGGGGGCAAGACGAGATTATGTTTATGGTAAGTGGAATCGTCCCTTTTCACTTAATGCGAAATATTGCTTGGCGTTTGACAGATTCGATTCAAGCCAATATGGGTTTGTTTGCGTATAGGCAGGTCATGCCGTTTGATACTTTTGTCGCACGGATGTTGGTTGAAATATGTGCCTATTCCTGCGTTTATTTTATCTTTTGCTTTGTTTTGGGTTTTTGGCTTGACCATAATGTGTCAATTTATAATCCCTTAGCCTGGATATGGGCCTTGTTCATCGGGATATGGATGTCTTTTGCCATAGGAGTTTTATGTGCCATCCTTTCTCATATCCTGCCGGGGACAGGACGTTTTCTAAGATTTATTTATATTCCATTATATATTACATCTGGAGTTTTTTTTCCAGTATATAAATTGCCTGCTAATAAACTGTATCTTATACAGTGGAACCCTTATGTCGCTGTGACTGAAGGTATTCGTAGGGCCGCATTCGAAGATTATCCTGTTACTCAAGGATTGAATTATAGTTACCCAATCATTTTTTCTATAGTATTGACATTCATCGTCATGGCCGTATATCGATCCTATCGTCAAACCTTAAGAGCACCCATACCGTAATGATTGAGCTATTTAAGCTTACCAAGTCATATGTGACAAAGCAGGGGAGGAAGTATGTTTTTCGCGACCTTTCTTTTGTTGTGCCACCCGACAAGAATATTGCTCTGATTGGACGAAATGGAGCAGGGAAAAGTACGCTTATGCGTTTATTGTGTGGTACAGATATTCCAGACAGTGGGAAAATCATTACCGACAAACGTATATCGTGGCCAGTTGGATTAGGTGGAGGATTTCAGGGCTCATTGACTGGGAGACAAAATGTCAAATTCGTGAGCCGGGCACTTGGTGCAGAAGGTGATGCCATGGAAAAAATCATTTCCTATGTGCAAGATTTTGCTGAGCTTGGTATCTATTTTGATCAACCTGTAAAAACCTATTCAACGGGCATGAATGCCCGCTTAAAATTTGGCTTGAGCTTGGCTTTTGAGTTTGATTATTTCATGATTGATGAAGCAATGTCTGTTGGAGACGCACATTTTAGAGAAAAGGCGGAAAGTGAATTTAAAAGTAGGACAAATAGATCTAACCTGATTTTAGTGACCCATGGAATGAGTCAAGTCCGCAAATTGTGCGATATCGTTCTGCTATTGAATAACGGGGTTGTTGAAGTATTCAATGATACTGAAGCAGGAATTACTGCATATTTAAATCTCTAAATTTAAAAAACGTCCTTTTTGAAACAATAGATAGGAATACGAGAAAGATGGCAAAAAATAAACTTGGAATTGCCGCTATTTTCAAGAATGAATTTCCATTTATTCTTGAGTGGCTTGCTTATCATCGTGTTCTTGGTATTTCCAAGTTCTTTATTGCAGATAATGAAAGTGATGATGGCACTAGTGATTTGTTGCGTGCACTATCGAATGTTGGATATTTAAAATGTATTTCCTATAAAACAGAGAAAGATATCAAGCCTCAACTGGCTGCGTATCAACTTCTCGCGAATAATTTTAAAGATGAGGTCGAATGGCTTTGTTACATAGATGCGGATGAATTTTTGCATCCCGCTGATTTAAATGTCGACATTCAGAGCTCTTTAAGAAATATTTTTACTAATGATCAAATTGGAGCAGTTGCAATTAATTGGGCCGTGTATGGTTCTTCAAATTGGATTACAGCAAATTCTCAACCTGTAATTGCAAGATTTACCCAAAGAGGCATACAAGAACGAGGAGTTAATCGTCATTATAAAACATTAATTAGAATGTCAGCTTATGATGATGTCGGTTCAAATCCTCATGCATTTAAGATAAAGAAAGATTATTTCTATACGGATGTGACGGGAAAGACTTTATATCCTAATGAACTAGATGGTTTATCTGATCAACCTATTTGGCTTCCGTTAAGGGTGAATCATTATGTAGTGAAATCTCGTAGCGAGTTTTTTACTAAAAAGAGGCCTAGAGGTCGACCAAACGGATCATTACGACCTATACAATTTTTCTCTCAGCACGATATGAATGACATGGAAGAAAAATTTCCAGTGTCATTTATAAATTTGGTTATTAAAGAAAGAAATAAAATAATTAGACGATTAAAAAGCGGGGCTGGATATATCTATAGTGTAGAAACGAATAGAAAAGAGGATGAGCTTTTTAGCTCTACAGAAAATAATAATTTAAGAATATGCGTAGATTCTGTAAACATTTTAGATAAAAAAATCCAATGCAAAGGGTGGATCATTGGAGAAAATTGTGAAAATGTAGATTTTAAGCTCTTGCTTGATTACAAAAAAATGTTGCATGCTGTTCAGACAGATCGAATATTACGATTGGACGTCGCACGAGCTCATCAAATAGATTCAAATTTCCATTATGGATTTGTTTGTACGTTTGATTTGAGTCAAGCAACTGCAGACTTTCTTGGAAATTCAGTACTGGAACTTTGCATTGGATTGGATCATCAAAGTGTAAGTGCAATCCTTCCGTTGACTTTAAAAGATAAAGTTTGATTCTTTTGCTTCTTGCAGCTAAGTGGGAAGATTCTAGTTTTTTTGTTTCGGATGTTTTCTCAAGGCATTAAAAATGGGTGAAAAGGCAGAATCAGAGTGGCAAGAGCATGGGGAGGAATTGTCTAGATATGAGAATATCCAGTCAGAAAATGAAGTATTGAAGAAGCAGATTCTTGATCTAAAAAAAAATATAGAAATCAGATATTGGGAATTGGCTACTTTAACTCGGCTGCTCGAGGCGCGTAATCAAGAGAGAGATCGTGCCGTTTTAGCTTGCCTGTCTCTTGAGGGTAAGTTAGAAAAGCTACATAAATCCTTATCCTGGAAGATAACCGCACCCATACGTCGTGGAGTTTCTTTTTTCAATTTTGATAAGCAACATTTGTCTTCTGGTACTCAACAACTACAGCGGATTGTTGAGGAGTCCGGATATTTCGATGAGATATGGTATAGCAGACATCATCCTGAAGTTATTAACAGTAACCTTAGTCCTATTCAATATTTTATAGAATATGGTCTATGGAAGTGGCATGATCCAGGTCCAAGTTTTAGCTGTGATCGTTATATAAGTAAATATTCTGATGTGGCTATTGCGGGGACTCCTCCATTTTTGCATTTCCTAAGACATGGAAAGCAAGAAGGGCGGGATTCTGAATAGATAACTTAGGAAAATTGAAAATGACGATTTTTATAAAAAAACTGAATTGCTTTGATGCCACATGGTATGCAAATGAATATGGGGATGTTTTCCTAAGTGGATTATCGGCAATTGATCATTTTCGTCGTTATGGATTAATTCTAAATCGCAAACCTTGTGAGAATTGGGTTGAAGATTTAGATGGAGAAAATTCTGTCCAGGAGCTTGTCATTGAGAAAAGCTCAAACTTACTTGTTGACTCTGAACAAAATTTTCAACTTCACTACACAGGTAATAATGGCTGGGTTGCTTTGGGAGAAGATCCTGCTTTTATTTTAAATCGAAAAGATTTTGATGTTATCGATAGCCCTGGTTGGTACAAGTTTTCTTTGAATATTGATTCTGAAAAAAATAAAAATAAAGCCAAGTTTTATTTTGATCTTGGTTTTGGTTTCAATGAAAATGATGGCCTTTCGATTTCTTACAGACCTAAAGTTAAAGCCGAAAAAATTGTTCGTATTTCAAAAAAAATGCTGAATATGCGCTTTGATCCGCTGGAGACGCAATCTGTATTCTCATTGATAGAATTTAATATAATAAAACTAACTGATAATTCTGCTGTTGATGAAATGTTGAGTAGAATTTCTTCCTCTCATCCCAGTTTCATAGATCAGGATCCCAGAGATATATTAAAATTTTTATCTGGCCCTGAAAAAAACGATATAAATAAAGAAGAAATTATTAGGGTCTATGAGGAAAGTTTTTTAATAGATCAATCGGATGATGATTACAAAGAGTGGATAGAAAAAATTGAAAGCCCAAATCTCCCTTCACGAGATGAGGTTCTCGAAGAACTTAATGGGCTTACATATCGTCCATTAATATCCATTATTGTTCCTGTTTATAACACAGACCCTCAATATCTTCGGGAGTGTTTGGATTCAGTTCTTGATCAATACTACCCTAATTGGGAGCTTTGCCTAGCTGATGATGCCTCTCCCAAAAATCATGTGCGTACTATACTAGAAGAATATAAAAATAAAGATTCTAGAGTTAAGGTTGCTTATAGAACGAATAATGGGCATATCTCCGAGGCTTCTAATAGTGCATTGGCGCTGGCGACCGGAGAGTATATTGCTCTCCTCGATCATGATGATGTGTTGGCCAAGCACGCGTTATTCTATGTAGTTACATCAATAAATAAAAATTTAGATGCCCTTATATTTTATAGCGATGAAGACAAAGTTAATTCTATAAATCAAAGATTTGATCCCTATTTTAAGAGTGATTGGAATCCTGATCTTTTTTATTCTCAAAATTACATTTCACATTTGGGTGTTTATAAAAAATCTTTATTGGAAAAAATACATGGATTTAGAAAAGGTGTAGAAGGTAGCCAGGATTATGATCTCTTTCTTCGCTGTTTGCCTTATGTGTTAAGTCAGCAAATCATTCATATTCCCCAAATTCTCTATCACTGGCGAGTTCTGCCAGGTTCCACTGCATTGGGTGCTCAGGAGAAATCTTATACAGCTGATGCCGGCTTGAAGGCTCTCAGGGATCATTTTTCTGCTCTAGGAATAAAAGATATAGAAGTTGAATTGGGTTTGATTCCAAATTCATATCATGTGAAATGGCCAATTCCCGAACCATCACCTTTAGTGAGTTTATTGATTCCAACAAGAGATCGAAAAAAAATTACCGAGGTTGCTGTCAGGAGCATTTTAGAAAAGACGACATATTCTCACTATGAAATCATCATTATCGATAATGGTAGTGTTGAGCCAGAGACGCTGAATTTTTTTGAAGAAATACAAAAAGAAGATTTACGGGTCAAGGTTATACGTTATGACCACCCATTCAACTATTCAGCAATTAATAACTTTGGCGCTCAACACGCGGCTGGAAGTATTTTAGGCTTAGTTAATAATGATGTTGAAGTTATTTCGCCAGATTGGTTGGCGGAAATGGTTCGACATGCTATGCGCAAAGAGATTGGTTGCGTAGGTGCAAAATTGTTTTATGGCAATAAAACAATTCAGCATGCTGGAGTTGTACTCGGTATAGGGGGTGTAGCAGGTCATTCTCACAAATATTTTCCAGGTGATCATCATGGGTATTTTGGACGATTGTCTTTGGTTCAAAATTATTCTGCTGTGACAGCTGCATGTTTGATCATCCGAAGGGAAATATATGAAGAAGTCGGTGGATTGAATGAAAAAGACCTCGCTGTTGCATTCAATGATGTGGATTTTTGTCTCAGAGTTAGAGAGAAAGGATACAGAAATATATGGTCTCCATATGCTAGCCTATTTCATCATGAATCAATAAGTCGTGGTAGCGAAGATAATCCGGAAAAGGTCAAAAGATTTAATGCCGAAGTTATCTACATGAAAGACCATTGGGGCAATGCATTGATATCAGATCCTTATTACAGCCCTCGGTTATCTATGGATCGAGAGGATTTTTCCATAGGGTTTTAAGTATTTTTATTAAGGCTAACTTCCCTAAAGGTGAGTATTTTGATTTCCGTCAAAAAATTTCCCGCTGATGAACGTAGATTTATTTACTCTCTGGATAGTCCTTCCATAAATGAAAAAAATTCGGACGATATTTTAAGAATCTCTGGATGGACATATGCTTTTTCTGAATATCCAGCAAAGATTACTTTGTCTA
>JAATGO010000415.1 GCA_015654605.1 Betaproteobacteria bacterium | reverse complement strand
GTCTGGCAGAAGATGGTTCACAATACCGGACTCGTACTACCCTGATGACTACTGGTCTTAAGTGGGCGTTTTCTCCAGACTGGACAGCAAAGGTAAATTACCGCTACGGCATGCAAGATACCAGATGGCGTGAGGGAAGTGTCAATTTACTCAACAATAATGGCAACTATAGTATTTCTCAATCAGCCCAGTTAGAAACCTATACATCAAACCAGATACAGGCGACATTGGAGGGAAATGCCCAGACTGGGTCGTTTAATCACCAGGTTGTCTTTGGCGTTTCCGCGTCGAGATTGTCATACCGACGTGATGCCAATACCGAAAGCAAGACAATTACTGGTGGGAATATCTACGATCCCGTGGATCTGGTGGGACGATCTATTGATACTGCAGGTCATAACCTCAATAAATTCAATGACATTGATGAAGATGCGGCCTTTATCGTTGATACCATTGATTTAAGTGATCGTTGGTCAGCGATCGCTGGGTGGCGTTATACCAAATTCAGCCAGGACAACTATGATCGAGTGAGTGGCCTTCTTACCAGCACTTATGACAAAAAATCCGTGACGCCAACTTATGCGCTGATGTATCGTCCATGGACTAATGCAACGTTGTATGCCAGCTATGCGGAGTCGTTGGAAAAAGGAGGAACTGCATCCATTACGAATGCTAACTACGGAGCTGTCTTTGCCCCGCTAGAAAGTCAACAATATGAGTTGGGATTGAAAACTCAGGGCTCTAACTGGAATGCGACTGCAGCAGTTTTCCGCATTGACCGTGGTGCCGAATACACCGACAAAAACAATAATTATGTGCAAAGTGGCAAGGTACGTTATGACGGATTGGAAGTAGGCGGAGAAGTCAGCCTGGCAGACGAGTGGAATCTATCTGCTAATGCAATGTGGTTGGATACTGCTTACAAATCCAATCCAACACTTGATGGTAACAAAGCAGCTGGTGTTTCTGGTTTTCAGGCCGCAAGTCGTTTGCGTTACGCTCCTCTCGCATTGCCTGGTTGGTCATTTAATGGCGGTGCCAAGTATTATTCTAACTACAAATATGATGCAGCAAATACGCTGACTGTTAATGGGTATGCTCTTTTCGACGCGGGAATGCAGTATCAGACTCGCTTATTCGGCAAGAAAGCAACACTCAACTTCTTGATAAATAACATTGCCAACAAGAAGTATTGGGTTACTTATAGTGCTACTACGCCAAATTTGTTGCAAGGTGTGCCACGTAGCGTGATGCTTAGCCTGAATGTGGAGGCGTTTTAAAAATGCAAAAGAGGGACACTAGTTTAGTTTGCGCCATGCATGACGTGGATAGTGTCCCCGCTTTGTGTTGGCATCACTAATTTACAGTGGAATTTTTCGAACCGATGTGACTGGGCATGGGATTTGCTCGCATGGATACGAGTTGGGAGGGCGTTGGGTTAGAGGGTGCCGAAGGCACTGTTAGTGCCTGACAACGAATTTGAAACCATGGTGATATGAATAACCAAAATTAAGGAGAAATTCCGTGCCTGTTCGCCGCTTGTTGTTCCGGGCTGTACTCTGGGGCATGATTCTGCTACTTGCTATGCTGGCAGGCACGGCAGAGGCCGCTGTATCCAAGCGCAAGATCATCATTGATCAAGATGCATTAGGGCCAGCAGGTTCCAACCTCAAGTCGTTGTTGATATTACTTAATGCACCGGATGTCGACATACTGGGCTTTACCGTCTCCAGTGGTGATGGTTGGCGTGATGAGAATATCGCTAGTTTGTTGCGTTTGCTAGAGGTGGTTGGTCGTACCGACGTGCCTGTTTATCCTGGAGCAGTTTTCCCATTACTCAACAGCGAGGCACGTACTCGTCGGTGGGAATCCATGTATGGTACGCTGATTTACAAAGGAGCCTGGAGTACAAACATTCCGGGGAAGCATCCGCAAACACCATTTGAGGTACCATCTTTTCCTCAGGGTTTGCCACAAACGCATCCTGCTGGTGTGAGTGCAGCACAGTTCATGGTAGACATGGTGCGCAAATATCCTGGACAAGTGACTATCTGGTCTGGTGGCCCATTAACCAATGTCGCCTTGGCTGTACGACTTGATCCTGAATTTGCATCTCAAGCGAAGGAATTAGTGTTCATGGGCGGGAGTTTTTTACCGCAACCGGCAGACAATGCGTTTGCAGAAGAATACCGACTGACACCACGCTTGGAATTCAACATGCGTTTTGATCCTGAGGCTGCTTCACTGGTGCTGCATGAGCCTTGGCGTGCTATCACTCAAGTACCAGTAGATCCTTCTACCAAGACACTGTGGAGTCAAGCTGATATCGACGATATCGCTCGCACAGGTTCAGCGCTTGGTCAGTATTTGGCGAAATATGACAGTGTATTACCTATGTGGGATGAAATCGCCGCAGCTATTTGGCTAGACTCGTCTCTGATTACGCAAAAGATGGAATTACTGGTCGATGTCGACACCTCGTTTACCGCAGGTTATGGCAACACGTTAGCGTGGAAGCTCGGTCATGGGCCAGGTCTTGGAGAACGGCCCGTTACTGTGGTGATGGACATTGATGTACCACGCTTCACGCAGTTTGTGAAGCAGATGCTCAGGAGAAGTAAATAATGAAATTTATCCATCAATTTCACAAGCGCACGATCGCGATGGTGGCTGTGATATTTTTTCTCGTAGGTTGCCAAGTTGCTCCACTACGTTCGTCTGCAAATGATGCGACCTTGGCTGTGTTCTGGGTACAAAACTCTGCAGAATATCAGGCATTAGCCTACCAAGCCTATAATCTTGCCAAGGAATGCTTTGATGCTGCCCCGGCTAATCGACCTCGGATTGTAGTGATGGATTTGGATGAAACAGTCTTGGATAACAGTGCGTATGCAGCCTGGACGATTCGCAATGGCTTGAGCTATAGCGACGAGAGTTGGAATGCTTGGGTTGCTGATGCATCAGCCAAGGCTGTT
>JAATGO010000318.1 GCA_015654605.1 Betaproteobacteria bacterium | reverse complement strand
AGTTAATGCTGAACGTGCAGTAACTCTGCTTGAGCGCTTTTACGCACTGGCAGATAAACCCATTTCTGTCGATGACATCCAGCTTGCCTTGGTCGAACAACATGCTGTCGCTGCCAAAACATCGACACCAGCAGCAGACACACATAACAATGTTACGGCTACTGATAACGACATGGTCAGCGCCGAGAGTCCTGTATTGAAGACGCGCAAACACGACCTGCGTGGGAGAACGCCTCATCAAAGCCAGTATCTCAACGATATCCTGGAGCATGACATTACGTTTGGCATCGGTCCGGCCGGTACCGGAAAAACCTATCTTGCAGTGGCTTGCGCAGTCGATGCACTAGAGCGCGATGCGGTGCAACGTATTGTCTTGACGCGCCCGGCAGTGGAAGCTGGCGAACGACTCGGATTTCTTCCCGGGGATCTAGCGCAGAAAGTCGATCCTTATCTGCGCCCTCTGTATGATGCATTATATGATCTACTTGGTTTTGACCGCACACAAAAACTGTTTGAAAAACAGGCCATCGAGATTGCCCCCCTGGCCTATATGCGAGGACGCACGCTCAATCATGCTTTTATTATCTTAGACGAAGCACAAAATACCACACCAGAACAAATGAAAATGTTTTTAACGCGTATCGGTTTTGGTAGTAAAGCCGTTGTCACAGGTGATGTCACGCAAATCGATTTGCATCATGGGCAAAAAAGTGGCTTGGTTGATGCCATCAACGTTATGCGACATGTTCGGGGAATCGCCTTTTCACGTTTTACCAGCAGCGATGTCGTACGCCATCCATTGGTAGCCCGCATTGTCGATGCTTATGAAGCTGCCAACGCATCTTCCCTCCCGTCAGGGACAAATTCAGGCTATGGCACCTATGGCACCTCTGGCGAATTGTCCAACCCGTTGACTCAGTCTTCCAAACCACGACGTCATGCCAAAAAATAAAACCGTCGCCCACAAACTTTCTCTTTCTGTTCAATACCCAGACCATCGTCTGTCTACCATCGTACCTCGTCCGCTGATCAGACGTTGGGTGCAAGCGGCCTTGCTAGCTCCGGCGCAATTCACCATACGTTTCGTCAATACCCAAGAAGGACGGGAGCTTAATCGTACCTATCGTGGCAAAGACTATGCAACTAATGTACTCACATTTGCCTACACTGCAGACGATGATATGCCGCCAGATAATAACGACGACACCATCACACAGGCCGATATTATTTTGTGTACGGATGTGCTGGAAACCGAAGCGGCACAGCAACACAAGACCATTATTGAGCATACGGCGCACTTGGTAATCCATGGCGCGCTGCATGCACAAGGTTATGATCACGAAAACGATACTGACGCGACTGAAATGGAAACACTGGAAATTACCGTCTTGACTGAGCTGGGGTTTCCCAACCCTTACACTGAACGCTCATAAAAATTGCAATTTGGCAATAATATTGCGCCAATAACATCTAAAATTGCTATACTGTGCCTACAGAAAAGGCATATTCGCTCACATTGGCGCTATTTGTTGTATCCTATCATTCATCGAAACAACGTCGGACATCCACGGCTCACGCCATATGCAAGAACACTCTAGTGGCGTCAAATCTATTGACGCTAAGCCCCACCGTTCATTATTTGAACGTATCACTGCTTTTATTTCCCCCGAACCAGAAAACCGTGCCGAGTTGCTCGACGTACTGCACGATGCGCATGAACGCAATCTGATCGATGCTGACGCCATGTCCATGATCGAAGGCGTCTTTCAGGTTTCAGACCTTGCCGTACGCGACATTATGGTGCCTCGCTCACAAATCGACGCCATCGATATCAGCAAACCCATCGAAACATGGATGCCAGAAGTATTAGCCACCGCCCACTCACGCTTCCCTGCCGTGGATGGAAATCGGGACAAAGTCATCGGTATCCTGCTGGCAAAAGATTTGCTGCGTTATTACGCAGAAGAATCATTCAATGTCCGTGACATGTTACGTCCCGCCGTCTTTATCCCCGAATCAAAGCGTCTCAATATCCTGCTACGTGACTTCCGGGCAAATCGAAACCACATGGCCATCGTCGTCGATGAGTATGGTGGTGTTGCCGGATTAATCACGATTGAAGATGTGCTGGAACAAATTGTCGGAGATATTGAAGATGAATACGATTTTGATGATGAAGAAGACAATATCCTCGCACTCAAGGATGGACCACATGGTCCCCGCTGGCGCGTCAAGGCACTCACTGAAATTACACAAGTCAATGAACAGTTAGAAACAGCATTTT
>JAATGO010000176.1 GCA_015654605.1 Betaproteobacteria bacterium | reverse complement strand
GAACATGGGCATACCCACCTGCCGCATGCCAGCAAACAAATACTGGCTCGCCAATTAATCCAAGAAATAGCACAACGCCTAATCAAAACATGACACTATTCATCGTGTCGATACCAGCAACTCGGTAATTGACTGCGCATCTTTTTGCTCTATATCCGTTCTCTATTTATCACTTTCTTATTTTGCCTTTCGCTCTATTACCATGAAAACCATTGATATCAAGATTCTCCATCCCCGTATGAAAGACCAATTACCTGCTTACGCTACCGCGGGCAGCGCAGGTCTTGACCTACGTGCCTGCCTCGATACTGCACTCGATATCGCCCCTGGCACCACTCACCTCATTCCGACTGGGCTAGCAATTCATATTGGCAATCCTGGCTATGCGGCCCTAATTCTTCCACGCAGCGGACTTGGTCACAAACATGGCATCGTGCTAGGCAATCTGGTAGGATTGATCGACTCTGACTATCAAGGGGAGCTTATGATCTCGACCTGGAACAGAGGTACCAGCACGTTCACGTTAAACCCGATGGAACGTTTGGCGCAGCTAGTCATTGTTCCCGTACTACAAGTTGGTTTCAACATTGTCGAACAGTTCGATACGAGTGACCGTGGTGCGGCTGGTTTTGGTAGTACAGGAAAGCTGTGATGGAGAGATCACTGATTGTGCATAAACTAGGAAACCTGCAAACACTCGCAATCACCTCTTTGTTATTACTGGCGGCATGTACCTCCACCCCTCCCAGCGTTGACCACAATGTAACGACTCCCGGCACGACAGCAGCATCATCAGCAGCCACGGGTTCCAGTGCGCCACAGCCCGTCGACATACTTGCTCAAACAGCATTACGTACACTCATCGCGCAACAAGACCGCCTATATCGTGTTGCAGCACCACTACTCACCGCCAATGCCGCATTATGCACAAATAATGCGCGCAATCTATTAGGCTTTACTGCCAAAAATAAATATTCCTATTCCAATGAACTGGTCTCTGCAGCAGAATCCATTGGCTTAGACAATCGCCTGCGAATAAGCCAAGTACTACCTGGTAGTGGTGCTGCGCTCAATGGTGTACAAACCGGAGACATAATAGTTGCCATCGCAGGTCAAGTAGCTCCACAAGGACCTGATGCTGAACGACAGACAGCAAAATTGCTTACTCCTCTCGTGCAACAACAAGCACCTATCAAGCTAACGCTCATGCACGATCGTACCACCAAGAATGTCACTGTCCCTCTAACTCTGGCCTGCGCATTCAGCATTGAGTTGGGCAATGCAGATAATGTCAACAGCTATGCGGATGGAAGAAGGATATTGATCACGCGTGGCATGCTTGGGTTTGTAAAATCCGATGAAGAACTCGCGTATCTGATCGCCAAAGAAATTGCTCACAATTCACTGGATCACCCTACCAAGCAACGTATGGTAACTACCACTAGTGGCGTCATCGACAATTTACTGCGTATCTCGCCTAACCCTATCGGCATTGCCGGTACCGCAGGTATTCGCCCCTATCCGCAAGACCTAGATGCTGCTGCCGATACTCTTTCGCTATATATGCTGGCACGTGCTGGTTATAACCTTGATGGAGAACCGGCATTCTGGCAACGTCTAGCAACGCAATATCCTGCCAGCATTCTTAATGGTTACACCGCATTACATCCGTCAACCGACTATCGTCTGGCAATGATTGGCAAGGTCACGCAAATCATCAAGGCAAAGCAAGCAGCAGGAGCACCACTGATTCCTTGAGCAAGACGATTTAACAGTATTAATCACTGCGATTTCTAAAACGTACCAAGGCATGGCTAAAACTCCATTAGATCAATGATCTCAATGGGTCTAAGGGAGTGTTTCAAGAAGTCTCATTGAGCATGCCATGGAAATTCCCAAAACATATACAATTGGAGGTTTTCAGCTCCAAGCTAATTAATGAATTCCACAAAATAGGGGAGATTCATGCTGATTACATGTTCTGGCAAATTGAATGATGGCGACAGATAATAAGAAAATTTCAATGGTATTGATGGTATTACTTTTGTTCGTCACACAAGCGTGTACGGACATATTCTTACCAGGCTTACCTGCCATTGCAAAAGAATTTGGTGCCACGATAGATACGACGAATCTGGTCATATCCGTCTATAACTACAGTCAAGCTTTCGTCGTGCTTTTCATCGGCGTTGTGAGTGATTTACGCGGACGCCGCTCAACCATTCTCACGTGCCTGGTGCTGCATATCATTGCGACAATCTGGATTGCTCTTTCCTCTTCATTATCTAGCATCATCATATTGAGGGTAGTGCAAGCTGCAGGAAGCGCTGCAATTTACACCATATTGCGCTTGATCATTAAAGATACCATGGACAAAAAGTCACAGATCCATGCGACCGGGTTGCTGGTGATGGGTCTAGTGCTATCACCAATATTGGCACCGATTGTAGGCGCGTGGATACTTCAATTGTCAAACTGGCGAAACTGCTTCTGGGCAGTCGCCATCTTTGAAATACCATTGTTTTTCTGGGCACTAATCACTATCAGCGAAACCAATCATCAACAGCGTGAATTCAGGTCATCCTTCAGTCTTAAAAATCATTTCATGAGTTATTACTTGATACTCAAGGATACTTATTTTCTCAGCATGGCGCTGATCGTTGGCTCTACTTTTGCCGCTTTCTATGCATTCATTAGCATTTCCAGCTATCTATTCATCAATCAATATGGTGTCAAAGAGACCAGCTACTCCTACGTTTTCATCTGCATTTCCCTATCCTATCTTATCGGCAACCGTCTGATGAGTCAGCTCAATGCTAACAACCTATCTCCCCAACGCATCATTGGCCTTGGAATCACGATATCAGTGATCGGCACTGCTTTCATACTTGCAGAGTTATTCATCAACAATGCACTTATCATCATCGTGTTAACCATACTCGGAAGCTGCCTACTTCGATTGGCGACAGCACTCATCAATCCTCCGATACAAGTTGTGGTGCCAAATCACTTTCATGAAAAAGGTTCGTATGCGCTTGGACTGCTCACCGGCATACAATACGCATTCGCGGCTGTAGGCTCGATGCTTGTATCAGGGCTGTCGTTCAAACCAAGTGATAACTTCATGATCACTACTTTGGTGTTTGTAGTCATGTCACTCATCGGATTCTTCTTCGTCCTCAAAAAATATAGCCATGCAAATTAAAAAGGCTGGGGTCTGTGCAATACAGAACCCAGCCTTTCCTAGTGACCTGACTTTCATTGTCCCACCTTGATGGTGACACTTGATCTGGTACTATTTTTTGTACTTCATTGACATCAGCAATAATTTATTCCACTTCCAGTTTCTCCTGCGGCTCTTCTGGCGGTGGTACAGAAGAATCGTCATGCGTCGGGAACTCCAGCTTAATCTGATCCTTATCGTCCAGATCCACTGTGACACGTCCGCCTGCCACCAGTTTGCCGAACAACAATTCGTCAGCCAACGCCTTGCGTATCATGTCCTGAATCAAACGTGACATTGGACGCGCTCCCATTAATGGATCAAAGCCCTTCTGTGACAGGAATTTACGCAGTTTATCCGAGAAGATGGCTTCCACCTTCTTCTCATGCAAT
>JAATGO010000434.1 GCA_015654605.1 Betaproteobacteria bacterium | reverse complement strand
TCGTGCATTATTGCGTTGCAAGACCGTTGTGACGGACGTCACGATGGTACAAGCGGGTCTTAAACGCGCTTTACTTGAGCAATTGGGTATTATTACCTGGTGTGGCGTACATGATAATGAGTCACACATGATGGCAGGTGCACAAGGAATTACCCGTTCGGAAGCAGGCATACGTAGAGCCTGGGAAAAATTTGGTAATAATCTTGTTTTGGCCATTGGTGATGCGCCTACTGCCATTGTAGAAGCGATACGACTGATCAGAGATCATGGATGGCGGCCACAGCTAGTGATTGGTTTACCTGTTGGCTTCGTTGGAACTCAGGAAAGCAAGGGCGATCTACGGCGTTGCTTACAGGTTCCACGGATTACTAACAGTGGAACACGTGGCGGATCGCCATGGGCGGCTAGTGTTATCAATGCGCTAATGATTGATGCGGTCAATATGTTAGCAGATACCCAAGGAGAGCAGTAAACAATGTATCGAAGAATACAGGAACTCGAGCGTGCCGAGTTTGATTTGTCAGTGCACGCAGCGAATGGTTTGCGTCGTGGTAGAACAACTGGTAGCTGCGCTACTGCTGCAGTCAAGGCAGCATTAACCCTATTGTTGCATGGTGTGGAAATTGACAAGGTAGAAGTATCTTTACCGGATGGAAAACACTACTTAGTGATTCCGATTCTTTCTGTGCGGTGGTTGAATAAGGATACCGTGCGTGCAGATGTATTTAAAGATGGAGGCGATGACCCTGATAATACCCATGGTGCCATTATTTTTGCAGAGGTGCACAGCAATACGGCAAGACAAGTACGATTTTTTGCTGGTGTTGGGGTTGGTATTGCAAGACAACCCGGTTTACGGGTCGCTGTTGGCGAACCTGCCATTAACCCGGTACCTCGGCAGATGATGCGGTTGGCTGTCGCAGAAGTCTGTGCTGAATTGCCAGCCGATTCACAAAAAGGAGTACCGGATGGTTTTGACCTGACGATTGGTTGTGAGAACGGTTGGGAGATTGCTCAGAAAACGTTCAATCCGAGGTTGGGGATTGAAGGAGGTATTTCCATTATTGGGACTTCGGGTATTGTCGAGCCGATGTCGATGGCCTCTTGGGTAGCCTCCATTGAAGTTTATGTCAGGGTTGCTCTGGCAGATACGGACATGCTGGGGAGAGGGGCGTCTGCAGTAGCATATTTACCCGGAAAGATTGGCAGAGCATTTGCCAGAAATGTGCTTGGTTTACCAGAGCGCAGAACGGTACAGATTGCTAATTTTCTTGGTGATGCACTGGACTTCACGCAAAGCGCGTTGACAGAGAATGGACAGTGCTTGCCCGTGTTATGGCTGGCTGGTCATCCTGGGAAATTGGCGAAAGTGTTGGATGATGTATGGGATACCCATTCCAGCAAGAGCAATATGGCGATGAATAGTGTGGTGAATGTGGCAGCAGAAATGTCTGACAATTCTGCTTGGAAGATATCCCCAGAACTTATTGTACAAGCCAGACAGGCTAATACAGTAGAGGCTGTCATTGATATATTCAAGCCTGTTACGGGTGCGCAAGCACTATGGCTGGAAATTGAACGGCGCATATCGCATAAAGTGCAGCAACGTGTACCATCTGTAAGCAGGGTAGAAGTACGGCTGTTTGATTTGGAAGGTAATTTGCTGGGAGTGGGGCATGAGTGAGGGGCGTGATACAGTGAGCGAGTCTGCAATAGGTCATTTATCAGGTATTGGCGTAGGGCCAGGACCTGCAGGCTATTTGCCTTTGGCAGCACTGCAGGCATTGCAGCAGGCTGATGTGATTTATGCTCCACGCGCGCGTAACGCAGAGAAATCGGTAGCATTACAATGTTTGGTGGGTATTGCCATTGATTCGAAACGGCTACGAGAGATCGAATTTAACATGGACCCAGACCGCACTGTGTTGCATGAGCATTACACTGCACTGGCACAGGAAATTGCGGCAGAGTTGCGTGATGGGAAGAATGTCGCTTATTTGACCATTGGTGACACAATGACGTATTCGACGTATGGTTATATATTGATGGCATTGCATGATGTGCTCCCCGGGTTTTCCCATCAGACGTTTCCTGGTATTACCAGTTTTTCTGCTGCCGCTGCGGCGTTAGACTGGCCTTTGGGGAGTGGGAAAGAGCGTATTCTGATATTGCCTTGCCCAGAGGATGTGGCAACGCTGCGTCAGGAAATAGAGCAGCATGATATTGTTGTACTGATGAAGGTCGGCAGTAGACTACCTTGGGTGCTGAAATTGTTGCATGAAATGAACATTGCACAATACTGTGCTTTTGCACGGCGCATAGGATTGGCAGGAGAACTATTGGCAAG
>JAATGO010000107.1 GCA_015654605.1 Betaproteobacteria bacterium | reverse complement strand
GGGAAAATGCAGATAAAGAAAAATACTTTCTTCAAGGAAGAAAACGATTTGCAATATGTTTCGGGCTACCTGACGCTGTACCAGTAGCCGACGACTTGCTTTTCAGGGTTTACTTTATCGCCGCAATGATAGCAAGGATGACATATTGTCGCCACTTCATCTTTTGTATCTTATTGTATCTCCAGGCATCTTCTCGCATTATGTTGTGTTTTGGTTGTTTTTTGAGTGATCCTGAGGTGATTTTTATTTTTTAAGTCATTGCGTTCCATTGTCTTTGTTGCATCTGAAAAGAAAAAGCCGAAGGTATGATGCGAGATGATGATAGGAATCGTTTGCAAAGTTATCAATCCGAGCATTTCTTGGAAAAATGTTTGTTGTGTTTACGTATCTACCCTTCGGTCATCTTTTTTGTGACATTATTGCCAGCTTTCTGATTTATAGAGGGAAATACTGGTGAATGCATGATGAAACAAGGTGATAGCATAAGTATGGTAATGATCAATACGATAGGTTTGTCATGATGGTAAAAAATAAGGATGAGGTGTTAACAGAGGCGAGATTTCAGGCTGGTCGAAAAAGCACGGTGGTGAGTATTGCGGCCAATATTGGATTGGCAGTTTTTCAGATGGTG
This sequence comes from Betaproteobacteria bacterium, assembly GCA_015654605.1. The sequence continues at coordinate 2,017 of JAATGO010000107.1, read as the reverse complement.
GTAGGACTCTTTTCTGCATCGCATGCTCTGATAGCAGATGGGGTGCATACTTTGTCAGATTTGTTGTCTGATTTTGTCGTATTATTTGCAGCACACCATAGTCGCAAGAAGGCTGATGATGACCATCAATACGGACATCAACGTTATGAAAATGCTGCTTCGCTGGCGCTTGGTGCCATTTTGGTAGTGGTAGGTGCAGGCATGTTGTTTTCAGCATTTCATCACATACAACAATATGTGTATGGTGAAGAGACGGCACTGGTGCATACCATAGCACTGTGGGTAGCGTTGGCAGCCTTATGCAGCAAGGAATTATTATTTCGGTATATGTTGTATATTGCCCAGCGTGTTCGTTCTGGCATGTTGGCAGCAAATGCCTGGCATGCACGATCTGATGCTGCGTCGTCATTGATCGCGGTGGTGGGGATCGGAGGTAGTCTGCTAGGCTTTCCTTTGCTTGACCCTATTGCAGCATTGATTGTCGGGTTGATGGTGTTGCGCATGGGAGGTAAATTTTTCTGGCATTCCTTGAATGATTTGATGGACAGAGCGGCTTCAGAGGAGGAGTCAGATTCCATTCGTGCCAGTTTGTTGGCAACACCTGGGGTGCTGGGGATTCATCAATTACGCACGCGTAAAATGGGGGATATGACTCTTGTGGATGTGGACTTGGAAGTAGATGGCAATCTCACTGTCACGCAAGGACATGATATTGCTGTGCTGGCACGGCAGAGAGTGCTGGAAAACCATCATGTGTTGGATGTAATGATACATGTCGATCCAGTAGTGGTGCGAGTGGTACGTTAACCGAAACGGGAGGGGCTTTCTGCTCAACCTGTGGAGGACCCAACGATGGAGTTCAGGGCAGATGACGCATTGCCAAACGCAAATGCATCCATGCGTAAGCTTTGATAAGTCGAGCCACTGTCGAGATGGATGAAATGTTTCCATTCATCTGCTGCTCCCATGGCAAAAAATAAAGATAGTAGATGCTCGTCGCTTGGATGTACGCGTACTGCGTGGGGAGCTAGGTGACGATAGTTGAATAATGCTTCCAGATCGCCGCCTGACATCTTCTGTAAAAACCATTGTAAGAATTCTGTGAGATGTGGCGGGTCGACAGCATCAGGTAAATTGGGGCGCAGTTCGCGCAGATTATGCGTAAAGCTACCTGAGCCCATCAATAAAATATTATCCTGTGCCAGAGGAGCCAACAATTGGCCGATTCGGTAGTGATAGGCTGGCGGTTGATGTGCTTGTAACGATAACTGTACGACCGGAATATCTGCTTCTGGATACAGGTAGCGCAGTGGTACCCAGGCACCATGATCAAGTCCCCAACTATTATCGGTAGCTGTTGCAATATCAGCAGCAGTCAGTAAGGTCGCCACACGTTCTGCGAGTTCGGGAGAGCCGGTGGCAGGATAATCGAGAGCATATAAAGGCTCAGGAAAACCACCAAAGTCGTGGATGATGCGCGGCTTACGCGCGTTGTTAACTTGTGCAGATGCTGTGCACCAGTGCGGCGACATGATTAGTATTGCTTTGGGACGCGGGAGCTGTACACCGAGATTGCGCAAGAGTGCACCTGTTTTGCCAGGTTCCAGTGCCATCATGGGAGAACCGTGTGAAACGAACAGAGACGCTAAGGTAGTCATGGCTGCTGCATGGATTTCTTGGATTGTTAAGGCAATGTCATTAGAAAGGATGCATTTCATCAATAAGCATGAGATGTACTCTTATTATCTCACTCCGATGGTTTGGGCTTGGCCTGCTCACGTCGATTGTACCCAGCAACCATGTCGAAGCGAAATAAACGACATTCCAAGGAGCCATTGAAGAAGGGGGTTTTACGTGCTTCTTTCAGGCGCAATAGTTTGGGAAGTCCAAGATCAGCAGAGAAGAGAAATACACTCCAGCCAGTAAAGCGCTGTTTGAGCGTTGTGCCGAAAGCGCTGAAAAAGGCGCTAAACAATTCTTCCGTAGGCAAGGCACTGTCCCCTCTCACTCCGATCCG
>JAATGO010000288.1 GCA_015654605.1 Betaproteobacteria bacterium | reverse complement strand
GGCGCCAGATGCTGATGTGATCATTTCTGGCGAGATTGCCAGCCTTGAGGCGGCAGATCGTGTCGTTTTGCCTGGACAGGGAGCGATGCCAGATTGCATGCGCTGTTTACGGGAGTCTGGCTTGCAGGACGCAGTACTTGCGGCAGCACGTAGCAAACCGCTGTTTGGCGTTTGTGTTGGCGAGCAGATGTTATTTGATTGGAGTGAGGAGGGCGATACGCCTGGTCTCGGTTTATTGCCGGGAAAGGTAGTTCGCTTTCAATTAGATGGCAGATTGCAGGAAGATGGTTCCCGTTTCAAAGTACCGCAAATGGGCTGGAACCGGGTTCGGCAAAAGGCGCCACATCCATTATGGGAGGGTATTGCTGACGACAGCTGGTTTTATTTTGTGCATAGTTATTATGCGCAGCCAGCCTCAGCCACCGATACTGTAGGGGAAACGATATATGGAGATGCGTTCGCATGCGCGATAGCGCGTGAAAATATTTTCGCTACACAGTTTCATCCAGAAAAGAGTGCATCTACAGGTTTGCAGTTGTACCGAAACTTCGTACACTGGAGTCCATAGATTAAAAATATTACAGCGAAGGTAATGTTGTAAATTTATTTATTTTATTTTCCTTATAGATATTTACTAGTACAACCATGTTGCTTATACCTGCCATCGACCTGAAAGACGGTCATTGTGTTCGCCTCAAGCAAGGCGATATGAATCAGGCTACAGTTTTTTCCGAGGATCCGGCTGAAATGGCGCGGCATTGGCTGAATCAAGGAGCGCGACGCCTGCATTTGGTTGATTTGAATGGTGCCTTTGCAGGAAAGCCTAAAAATGAATCGGCAGTGAAATCTATTTTACAGGCCGTACGTGATTTTTCTGTTGAGCACGATGTCGAGGAAATTCCAGTACAGTTGGGTGGAGGTATTCGAGATCTGGATACGATAGAGCGTTACCTTGACAATGGTTTGTCGTACATCATTATCGGCACTGCCGCAGTGAAGAATCCAGGTTTTCTGCATGATGCATGCAGTGCGTTTCCTGGACAAATTATTGTGGGTCTGGATGCCAGGGATGGGAAAGTGGCGACGGATGGCTGGAGTAAATTATCTGGCCATGAAGTCATTGATCTGGCGCGTAAATTTGAAGGCTACGGCTGTGAAGCAATTGTTTACACTGACATCGGACGAGATGGCATGATGGGCGGAGTCAATGTCGAAGCAACCGTGCGTTTAGCGCAAGCAGTATCGATTCCTGTGATTGCCTCTGGTGGTGTACACAGCATCAAAGATGTAGATGCTCTGTGCGAGGTACAGGATGAAGGCATCGAAGCAGTGATTTGCGGACGTTCCATCTATGAAGGGACGTTGGATTTGCGTTCAGCGCAGGAGCGTGCTGATGCTTTTGATGATGCAATCACTGATGATGTGGATAACGCAGATAGTGCACAGCCATGACCCTTGCCAAGCGTATTATCCCGTGTCTTGATGTGACAGACGGCAGAGTTGTCAAAGGCGTTAATTTTGTGGAATTGCGTGACGCAGGAGATCCGATTGAGATTGCCCGTCGTTATGATGAACAGGGAGCAGATGAAATTACGTTCCTGGATATTACGGCGTCGTCGGATGGACGAGATCTGATTTTACATATTATTGAAGCGGTAGCATCACAGGTATTTATTCCTCTGACCGTTGGTGGAGGGGTCCGTGTCGTAGATGATGTGCGCCGTTTGCTTAATGCCGGTGCTGACAAGGTGGCAATCAATACTTCAGCGGTAACGAATCCACAGCTAGTGGCTGAAGCGGCTGCTAAGTATGGTTCACAATGTATCGTGGTGGCGATTGATGCCAAGCGCACTGGCGATGGGAAGTGGGAAGTGTTTACCCATGGTGGACGCAAGTCAACTGGTCTGGACGCAGTAGAGTGGGCGCGCACTATGGCACAACTGGGTGCTGGAGAAATTTTGCTTACCAGCATGGATCGGGATGGCACACGAAGTGGCTTTGATCTTGCGCTAACGCGTGCGGTATCGGATGCAGTGCCGATTCCTGTCATTGCGTCTGGTGGTGTGGGAGGGTTACAGGACTTGGCAGATGGTATTATCAAGGGGAGGGCTGATGCAGTGCTTGCGGCAAGTATTTTTCATTATGGTCAGCATACAGTGCAAGAAGCCAAGCAGTTTATGAGTGAACAGAAAATTCCAATGAGGCTGACATGAGCAGCGCAAAATGGTTGAATAAAGTGAAATGGGATGCGGTTGGTCTGGTACCGGTGATTGCTCAAGAGTTGAGTTCTAATGACGTCTTGATGTTTGCTTGGATGAACCGAGAGGCATTAGAAAAAACAGTGCAAACTGGTGAGGCAGTGTACTGGAGTCGGTCTCGCAAAAAATTGTGGCATAAAGGAGAAGAGTCCGGCCATTTTCAGAAAGTACATGAAATTCGCCTGGATTGTGATGAAGACGTCATACTCTTGAAAGTGGAGCAGGTTGCGGGTATTGCTTGTCACACTGGGCGTCACTCCTGTTTTTTCCAGAAATTTAAAGGTGATGTTGCCAATGGAGAATGGCATATTGTCGAGGGTGATGCTCTTGAAAAATCACCATTGGCAACGTAACCGGAGTAATGAATGAGTGACACACTGAAACGGTTGGCCGCGGTAGTAGAGTCTCGCAAACCCGCTAATGGCGGGGATCCGGATAAATCTTATGTGGCGCGCTTGTTTGTGAAAGGCGATGACGCGATCTTAAAAAAGGTCGGCGAAGAAGCGACGGAAACGATCATGGCTGCCAAGGATGCCAGGGTGACAGGAGATGCTTCTCCGTTACTCTATGAATGTGCTGATTTGTGGTTCCATACGCTGGTTCTTTTGGCGCAGTTCAATTTGACACCTCAGGATGTGTTGGCAGAATTGGCGCGGCGAGAAG
>JAATGO010000082.1 GCA_015654605.1 Betaproteobacteria bacterium | reverse complement strand
GGGATCCATGTCCTGCTTTCAGAGTGTTGTTCTAGTGAGGTGCTTAGTAAGGTAATGTTGTGATGTCATCAACGTGCCGATGATGACACGATAGATATCCGATTCGTTTCTAAATCCACAGAGCTCTGTACTGTGAATGCCATCGGATAGGGATCCATATGAATCTGCCCCCGAATCTCAAATAGCAAAACGTTGTAATGATTGACACTCTCATTCTTCTGCAAAGGTGTCACAATTAACGTCTCAGGAACCAGACGTGGCTCAAAATCTTCCACCGCACGACGTATCAAGGCCTCGATTTTTTCCCATTTATGGGCAGATAAATAACTGCCCGCCAAGACTGGCACACCGAAATTGACTGTGGAAGCTGCTGCATCTGGAAATTTTTTGCGGTCGATCAAATCTTCCATGTTTGCAGTATTAAGTAAATATGCCAGATCACGCTGAATGATGTCTCGCATTTGTTGTTGGGATACCGTGTATTCTCCCGGTGCTTCAGTTTTACGCAATGGCACATCATCGCGCAAGCGATCAAACAATGTTGGTAATAGATGGGCGTAAGGTCGCGCTCTAGGTTTCGTCTGACGATGGGTTTTGTTGTCTTTTGTAGCTGATTTATTACTGCTGATGCGTTGCATTAGGAACCTTTACTATTCTTTTGGGGTAACGTTAGTTTCATTTGCACCTTCTGGAAATGCACGTTCTAACGAAAAATGACTATCTGGGCTCATCGCGTGGTGTTCGCGTCGTGTTAACTCTGGTGGTCTTGTGCGTTTATTGTTGTGATTGATGTCCCATGTATACCTATACATTGCATCGTCTTTGTTAAGCGCTGATTCACCCACAAAATCTTTGGATAAATCAAATTTATCTATATAGTAATTTGCACCATTGACAGGCCCAGACAAAATATCTGTCAGCGTATCTTTCTCATGCAGTGAAGCAGCATGCTGCTCTGGTGTCAGCAGCTTTGTTTCCAGCATCGTTAATTGCATATTAGCTACATGTTGTGAATGCACGGCTGCTGGATCAAGAATGGCTTTCACGTAGTTTTTACCCAATTGCGTCAATGCATTTTGTTTAGCCGCTGTCGAATCATGCCTTTCATTGTTGACATCATAGTCTGGCAAGGTGATCGCCGACACTATGTCATAGGGATTACGTTGCATCTCACCCTGTTTCCAGTAAGCAGTGTCAGTAAAACCTACCAGTGTAAATGATTTTTTTTCAGCATAATCCTGCGCATGTGCATCGTCATGATATGTGCTGCTAATACCAGCACGCAAGACTGGCTGGTGCTGTTCTTGTGCTGCAAATACTTGCAGCCGTAACATACCGATTTCAATAAAGTCACCAACATGCAATACAGATGACTCCCCCACTTCCAATAGCACATCATTAATCGTGCAATTGAAGTCATCGTGACCGTGATGCAAGACCCAATCCGCTTCTACTGCTTTCCAATGTAGCATGCATTGCACCTGGTCTAGCCAAGCATATTCCTCGGGCGGTAATCCAGCGGTAGACTTGATTCCTCTCAGCTGAGCATCATCAGAAAACGTGACAACTTTCTGGTGATGAGTTTGTACGCCATGTTGATGCAGTACACATAAAGATAAATCAGGCTTCATCGTATTTTTCACTTTACATCAAGGATTCAAACTCACTGCCGCTGCCACAAACCGCCCCATTAAGTCCTGTTGCCAAAATGCAGGTTGTGGTAATGATTCTGTCAATTTCTTTGGCCAGTTAGCCCACGGTAGATAACGAACACCATCCAGATACAGTATCGGATCAGCAGGATGCGGCTCGCCAATAATCTCTTGTGCTTGCACTGCATCGAATAATGGTACTGAGCGACCGAATAGCCCCTGCCTACCAGGACGCATGGTCCTCCATAGCTGATCTAGCTGTGTCGTCAATGCCTGCAAATGATCCCTAGGTTGACCATCGCCGGTAGGTCTATCCATTTGCGTCTCATCGGCATACACCATTTTTGCCATCGCGCGTGCAACAGTGAATAGCCATTCACACGGTTGCTGGGGGTGCGTCGAAAAATGCTGCTTAATCCAACGTGGTGTTGCGGTTTGTATCATCACTAACGGGTAATGACGCCCCACTTTATCGCTTGATGCCATCCAGACACCGATCACATAATCTTTCGCGGAAAATGACAAGCTGCCAGGCGGTAACACAAAACACCAAGGTAAGCCAACATGCCCTATCACCGGTTGCTTAGGTACCACTGCAGATATAGGCACTACCACACTGTCATGCTCTGGTTCGTCAAACATCGTAGCAGGACTACTGGGCGAAGGACTTAAATCATGCCATAGTGATGCATCCGCTTTACCCCGTTTTGATACCAGCGACAATGATGACTTCCTTACTGGTATTGCATCCTTTATCTTGGTATTCACCACCACATTCTGTTTTTCGATGAGCGGGCGCAACTGTGTCGCTATCCATGCCTGCAACACTTCCCCTTGATTGTGCTTAAGCTGATGTTGGATAAAATCAGCACGACTGGGGATTTTTCCCCATAACGCAGGACTACTAGCAACATCTTTTTGCAAAAATCTGGGTAACCACTTCGTTATGTTCAAACTCATGACCTACTTCCCGGACAAGAAAATCCTTTGAACAGATTGGAGAGCAATGGATTGGGAAACGTACCGGTATTCATTTCGAGCACGGCTTTGCGACCATCAAAGTCATACTCTACTGAGGCACGACCATTGACTGCATTGGATAATGGCTTGCCGCGATCCAATAAATGAAATAATGCCCATGCCCCTCTGGTATAGATGGTGGATGTATCTGGCTTAATGCGTGGCGTCGCCGTCAACTCTGTCATTTCACCACCACGCGGTCCCGGCCAATTGACAACTAATTTTTCTATTGGGCCATGGGCATAACGTTGTGTCTGTCCATCAAAATCCATGATTAGTTCAAGAATAGTCGGATCTAATTCTTTGACTGTGACATCCATCGTCCATAGCATTCTTTTACTACCATCGCCCCGAAAAAAGGCTTCACGTATTGCTTGCATACGCGCAAATATCTCTGGATTCGGTCCTTGCTTTGCCAATAATTTTAGTAACTCACCCAGCAAGGTTGGACTATCTGGCACACCAGCAAGAGTGTCTGTTGAAAAATTATCCCCTTGTGCAGGCAATCCCAACCCCGTCATCGCGATTTCAGCAGGCGTCAATGGATTATTCATATTGGGATTTTTATATTTCCACGGTCTTTGACTCATATCCACAAACGGTGCTAATTGGGTTTTGAAGAACACATCCGCTGCGCCACCTGCGCTAAACACACGCCTGAAATCATCCAATGACACATCTTGTGTGGCTTTCGGATTAAAAGGATAAAGGCCTTCGATACCTGCCTGGCACACATCAGTCACTTGATAAGCCAGCATAGTGTTGATGCGATCCACTTGTTGTTGGGCCTGCTTTTGTAAAATGGCAGCACTACTATCAGTAATCTTTTGAATGCCACTGTCTGCCAAAGCAGTCAACACCTCCTTAAATGGCGCTGGTAACTTATCCCCTTCCAGCTTCAGTTTTATACCTGCCTCCAAACTGCCTGGTGGCAAGCTGTTCGCATTCAAGGCGGTATCGGCCACTACTAATAAAGTGTAATACTGGCTAAGCAAACCAGTAATATTATCTAGTCCCAAGCCCCCTACAGCGCCTGTAGCTGCGATCAATGTCTGACTAGCATCAGCCCGCCCTGTCACCACTTCGCGTAACGCAGCAAAACGATTATCGACCAGTTCTTTTTCTAACCGTTCCTGTGAACTCATGCCGATGGCATCACGTCCTTTTTGAACAATGTTATCGGTCGACTTCCCAAAAAAACTTTTATCGCTGTCATTATTGGCTACTAGTGGCCGTGACAACGTCGTTTCACGAGCTGCTGCCCGTGCTAGACGTGATAACGGAGAATCTGGCGCAGCAAAGGTACGCAGCACGGTCAAATCAAATGATAGATTGGAGCCAGTGACAGTGCGAATATCGCTCAAAAAATTATCCCAATGTTGGGCGTATTCGATCAAATAGTGGCGACGAATTTCTTGTGTAATCGGATCATCGTCCATGCCATCCGCTGTTATGTTGCTAACCAGGTCTGTCCCTCTTTTTCCAAGAGCGGCAATCGTGCTGTCGTCACCCATCACCCAGGCATCATCCAACTGTGCCTGTTTAACGAATTCTCGCAAGCGTTTACTGAACACATCATGATACCCGTCGTAGGTATAAATGCCAGGTACACCTTGCTCTAATGGCTTACCAGAAGCGCGGGTAAATACCGTCCCGACCTGTGGTCCAACCACACGGATCAAGGTAAAATCCTGTGGTGCTTCCGATTGCATAGCCGCTTTTGCACGATCAAATAGACGCTCGGTAGAAGGATGATCCCCTAAAAAATCACGAGCCTGCGCAATCAACGCGTTGTTTTCTACAAATGGAGACTGTACGATGCGGTCGCCAGAAAATAATTGATTGATATGATTATTCATTGAAGAACGGCTACCAAATATAGTAGAACTATCCGATGTAGCCCAATCGCTGGTGACCCAAGCCTTTACATCCGAGGCATTGTAATGTCCTTTGTCATGCAATTGTAGATACACACGCAAGGTATCGTATACCATCTTCGTATCTTTATTGGCAATGGCCGTACCCAACACGTCTTCCATCCGTTGCAGTATCTCAGGCAACAACAAACTATCTTGCAAATGGGCATAGGTATTATGCGCGGCATCAGCAATTGGCGGTGCACTATATAAACCAAAACGGAAATTACTGGCTGGAGCGTTCAAATCCAAACCGCGATATATCGGTAGCTCTTGTGCTGCACTCAAAGTATCTGGCACCATCAACATTTTTCCACTACCAGAGACAGCAAATAATTTTTCCACATGCTGTTTGAGATAATCGGTCTTTTCAGTCACGCCCTGCAAATAAGCCTTATTCTGATCAAACGACAGCAGTATGCCACCAGCACACCATAATGCGATCACGATGACCAAGGCATGACCGAACAACTGCAACAGCCGAAAACGCAATTCCCATTGCAAGTTTGGGCGTACCAGATGCGCTTCCGGAATAATCACTTTGGAGAACAAATCTGTGAGGAAGTAACTCAGCCTCCCGCCAGGCTGTGTGGCTAATAGCTTGGCACTGTGCGATCCCGCCGTCGCTTGCAATGGTCTAGCATTATTCATGCTGATTTCTGTTTCTTCAGAAGTCGTCGCAGCGCGACCCTCTGCAGTGATACTGGCTAAGGCTTTACCCGATAACTGTGTTTTTTTAGTACTCGCGACAGTTTGCAAGAGTCGCTGTAAAAATGATTGCGAATTAGTTGGGACGGTAAATTGTCCTTGTGCTGCACTGGTGAAATAAACGCCACGTAGTGTCGTGTTGATTTCCGTGGTGTCATAACTGGAGTCATGAAACAATGCAGCGATGGTTTGCACTAAGGGTTCTGTCAAACCAGCAAAGCTCTGCGGCAAAGCATACAAGAGACGGTGACCATCTTCACTATCATATTCCTCTCTAAAACGCGTCGTTCTCCCTTCTTTCAAGCGTAAGATCAATACGTGTAATTCGTCCTGCAATTGCGCTTTCAGTGCT
>JAATGO010000087.1 GCA_015654605.1 Betaproteobacteria bacterium | reverse complement strand
GCATGCTCTGCATCAATGAAGGCACATGTGCCTCCCAATTTTTGCATTTCTGCAATTGTCTGCAAGGTCAGCGTCGTTTTACCGGATGACTCAGGACCATAAATCTCAATCACACGACCGCGTGGCAAGCCACCAACGCCGAGGGCAATATCCAGGCCTAGTGACCCCGTAGAGACTACCTGAATCTCTTCCACAACAGCGCCGTCTTCCATGCGCATCACGGATCCCTTGCCGAATTGCTTCTCGATCTGTGCCAGAGCGGCCGCTAATGCTTTGCTCTTTTCTGAGTTATTGACGGTTTTTTTGTCATCCATGGAATTGTCTTTCAGCAAAGGAATGAAAAATATACAACTTTAGCTACCTCGTAGCAGTCACCCTGTGTGACAGTAGCTCAACTAACCAGTACTGTATAAAAAAACAGTTATTTATGCAAGCTATTTCCACCGAATCGCTAAGATTCGCTACATAAATTATCTCATTCCATAACATGAAGAGAAAATACCTAGATAGAAACTACTCGTGAATGATTTTACAAGAACTCGTTTCCGCCATTGCAGAAATGACATCATCTTACTTTTTTTATTTGTAACAACATAAAAAGCCCCGCGATTAGCGGGGCTATGCCAAGCTGATCATTGTTGTACGATACAACTATGTCAAGCTATCTCGGTCAATCAGGACAATTGCTGAATTCCTGCCAGAATCCATCCACCGTTACCAGACACCGGCTTCGATAAATTCCAGATTTCATTGAACTGCGCTGGTGAGGCATCAGACTCTTCCTTGATAAAACCAAAGAATTTCACACTAGCAAGATAGTCATCGCCCAGCGTCTCCACTCCCAGCATCTCGGCATCTAGCGATACGACATCCGTATGATTTTCGGCTGTACCACGTTCCTGAAGCTGCAATCGCATTTCGGCAAACATTTCTGGCGTTGTGAATTCGCGAATGTCATTGATGTCTGCCTTATCCCAGGCTGCCTGTAAGCGGATAAAGTAAACTTTGGCATTACGCACAAAACCAGTGACATCAAAGTCAGCGGGAATGCCGTAAGAAGCCGATCCCATGATATCACCAGTGCCAGCACCCCCAAATGATGTGCCCTGTGGCATGATTTGCTCTCCCTTCAGCATGCTGCCAATACGCGGTGTCGCTGTCTCGCTTGCTCCCGAATATGCCGGACGCGGAGCACCATTACCTGCTTTGCGTTGCAATAACCGATAGATAAACATCGCGGCAAATGCCAGCAACGCTACCGTTAACAAGGTACTAATCATGCTGGCCATTGCGCCACTCAACCCTAGGCTGGAAAATAACGCTCCTAAGCCTAAACCAAGCAAGGCACCCCCAAGAATGCCGCGCCATGGACTAGGCGTTGCTGCAGCCGCACCTGGAGCAGCTGGTTTGTTGGTTACAGTCTGTTGGGGCGCCGGGTTACGTGCCTGACGACTAGCTCCATAGGATTGTTTGCCGAACGAAGCACCGCCACCAAAGCGTTTCGCCTCGACACTGCTCATACCGACCGATAAGGTCATCATTGCCACTATCAGCGCGACAAATACTCTTTTCATACTTTCTCCTGAAATCGAACATGATGTAAATATGGTCACATCGGCCGTGAAATAAGGTATGGAGGGGGAAATACTGACAAATAGGCCACTGCATGTTCCACCAGACTCCTCCTTAGTCATTCACCATCACTGGCGAAAAGAACCAAACAAGAAAAGTCAGATGCGTGGAGGGCGGGTTGCTGGAGGTAAAAAGGGAGGTTGCAGTGCGTCATCATTGCGCTGCACAGAAGTCAACTCTGGTGAATCATCAATAAAAACCGTTAGTAAGGACAAGAGCGATTCATCACCCAGCCCTGCGTGTGCTGAAAAATCGTTAGTACCGTCATCATCACTGCCGATTTCCTCCTGATTGGCTTGAACGTTGGTAGATTGACCAACATCTTGCTTCATCTCCACTACCGAAGATGGGGAGGCATCATACAAATGTGGCTCTAGCAACTGGCTTATCTGTTGATTCTGCTGATCTATCAAAGACACCTGTACCCCTGCAAATGCCTGCATGGGTAACCAGAAAATCAGAAAAATGGCAAACAAACGTTTCATTGAGGTTTTCAATTAAGTAGGACGAAATTATACCAAATCTCGCGATTCTTTCAGGTAATTGAGGGCGTCATGCCGTTTTACAAGATGCTTCCCGATTCTGTCATCATCCACTTTTATCGACATACTTCCTTAAATTTCTGCCATGAAAAGTATTTGCTGGGTAGAATAGAGAAAATATTGAGGGCAATAGGCAGTACCAATGAAGCACAAGCCCAGAAAGCTGTTAGGCCATAAAGGTAAAGTCTCAAGAAAAATCGGTGAAGCAAAAGTCAGCGTTCTTCTTGATTTTGCCATGAAGCAGCTTTCTAGAATTTGTTCGTAATGTGAAGTGAAACAGGTGAGATGCGCTAAGCTTTACGTATAGGTTCTCATAATAACCGAGACAAAGCGGAGCATATACCGCGGAAAGAATAATAATGCGAATTCTTCTCGCTGAAGACGATAGTGTACTGGCAGATTGCCTGACGCGCTCATTGCGTCATTCCGGCTATGCGGCCGATTGTGTAAAGACTGGGATAGAGGCAGACTCAGCGTTATCGACACAGGATTTTGATTTACTCATCCTCGACCTGGGGTTACCCAAAATGTCGGGGCAAGAAGTATTACGGCGCTTGCGGGTACGCAACTCCAGACTTCCGGTACTCATATTGACTGCTGCGGACTCTATTGAACAACGAGTACAAGGACTGGATCTTGGCGCAGATGATTACATGGCAAAGCCTTTTGCGCTTTCGGAACTGGAAGCACGGGTACGTGCATTAACACGGCGCGGGGCAGGCGGCGGCCCCACAGTGATAAAACATGGCCTACTCAGCTACGATCAAGTTGGCAGAATCGCCTATATTGGCGAACAGATGCTGGATCTTTCTGCGCGTGAACTCGGCTTACTGGAAGTCCTGTTACAACGCACAGGACGCCTGGTCTCCAAAGAGCAGTTGGTCGATCATCTATGCGAATGGGGTGAAGAGGTCAGTAATAATGCCATTGAAGTCTATGTACATCGGTTACGCAAGAAAATTGAAATCGGCGGCGTACGCATCGCAACAGTACGCGGTCTTGGCTACTGTCTGGAGAAGCTACCAGATACCGTCATCAATAATGGTCTCGAAAATACCATGTGATTTTCTCCGCTAGTCGTCAAGTCATCAGGTGTCATGCTTTACATGGCTAAAATATATGCGCAGTTCACCTCAAGAAGCCTCTCCGCCGCCTGTCTCCAGCAAAAAAGAACAGCGCCATACTGCACTTGCCACGCAGCCAGAAGAACGCATGCAACGTTCGCTATTCGGAGAAATCCTGGATTGGATGCTAGCGCCATTACTCCTGCTCTGGCCAATGAGTATTGCTGTCACTTATCTGATCGCGCAATCTATTGCGAACCACCCTTTTGACCGTGCTCTAGAAGACAGTGTTACCGTGCTAGCCCAACAAATTACCGAGATCAATGACAAGCCTGCCACATTGCTACCTCTATTGGCAAGAGATCTCCTACGCGCTGATGACATCGACAATATTTATTTCCAGGTAAGTGATGCCGATGGAAAATTCATCGAAGGTGACCGTGACATGCCTGCACCACCATCTACCAATCCACACTCCATCGGAGCTATCCTATTTCGTGATGATATGGTGCACGGTAATGATGTACGTATTGCTTATACCACCATTGACTTGCGACGCACTGCTGAGCAACATGCTGCCCCACAAAAGCAAGCGCAACTGGTGACAGTACAGTTAGGCGAAACGCTTGAAAAACGTGCTCAACTTGCTAATGAAATTATCAAGGGTGTAATCCTTCCTCAATTTATCATTTTGCCTATTGCATTGGCACTTGTCTGGTTTGCGCTGTCGCGTGGTTTATTACCATTGGCCGAATTACAGAAGCATGTGCGTGCCCGCAAACCTGATGACCTCAGCCCTATCGACTCGTATCAAGTACCAGAAGAAATAGCTCCGCTGGTACGCTCACTCAATGACATGCTAGCACGTCTGTCGCAAAGTATTGCCTCACAAAAGCGCTTCATCGCTGATGCGGCACATCAGATGAAAACGCCATTAGCCGGCATGCGTACGCAATCAGAACTAGCTTTGCGACAAACCGATCTCAATGATGTACATCGTTCCCTGGAACAATTAGCGCATAGCTCGGAATCAGCAACCAGATTAGTCAATCAGTTACTGTCCTTGGCCCGCGCTGAAAATCAGACACCAGAGAATGCGCCCCTCACCTCTCTCGAATTATCTGAGCTGGCACGTAGCGTGGTACAAGACTGGGTGCCGGCCTCATTTACCTTGCAAATCGATCTTGGTTTTGAACCATCCGAACATCCTGCCATAATTCATGGCAACGCCGTCATGCTGCGAGAATTGCTCAGTAACTTATTAGATAATGCACTGCACTACACCCCAGCGAAAGGGTGTGTCACCGTACGCGTACGCACGGACCAGAAAAATCAGCTCGCCATACTGGAAGTAGAAGATACAGGCCCAGGCATTGCCGTTGATGAGCGTAAGCGTG
>JAATGO010000433.1 GCA_015654605.1 Betaproteobacteria bacterium | reverse complement strand
TTTCATAGGCATTGGTATACTGACCATTTATGTCGCGAGCCAGTTCATAGATGGCGCGTAGTTCTACTCCAGCATTACTATAAAGTAGCGAGACAGCATCTTTACGGCCATTTTTTATTGAGCCAGTTTGTTCACCTAAACTGGTTTGAAACGTCGCATTAAAGCCACTCCAGGTTGGTGTCTGGTATTCGATAACATTATTGGAGCCAAGCCAATTCCGACCATGCACTAGTGTGGCGGTGCTCATAAACTGTTGGCCCGTTGGGTCAAGAAACCAGACATCATTGGTAAGGGACAGGTTTTTTCCCAATTTAAGGGAGCCAGCGCTGCCATTGAGTCCAACATAGGAACGACGATTAAATAAGGCACTGCCATTCGTCATGCCTTTTGATGTGTCGAAGCCGGACTCAAGTAGGAAAAAGGCACCTAATCCTCCACCTAAATCTTCCTGTCCTTTAAAACCAATCATGCTAGTTCCCCACTGGTTGCCACCAGATCGTAAAAGGTTGCCTGTACTGCCGTCAGGCTTGGCAACATTCGTCTGATAGTCGACACCTGCATCGACACGACCATAGATAGTGACGCTGCTTTGGGCATAGGTGATTCCACAACTTATGCTGATGAGTGCGCCAATGGCGAGATGCCTGAGGCGTAGTTGATAAGTGCTTTGTTGCATGCAAGTCTCCTGAATATCGTTTTATAAGTGATTGCTAGAGCCTGATTCGGCCGCGATGCATTATTGCAACTACTATTAAATGGTTACTGTATATCTATGCCTCCCTCACATATTTTTATCAATAAAATATATTTTTATAATATGTCTGTATGTGTAATTAATCGATGATTTTTAGAAAGAAAACAGAGTATTTTGTATTTCTGTCTGCAATCTCTCTTTGATAATGAATTCATCGAACGATATATTATCAAATAAATTTCCAAATATAAAATTAAATTTTGTTGATAAAATAAAAATAGAGACTCATAATACGTTTATCAAACAAAAACAACACTTAAAGTAAGTACATAGAAAGCAATGGAGATAGCAGTGTCGTCAGATTGGAAATTTTCCGTGAGGCAATGTTGTTGCGTATCTTGCGTATCATTAAGGACGCGTGGTAATGACTGATGAACGTTTGATTTTGCTCAACGAGAACGACAATTGTGTCGTGGTTGCAGCCAATTTGCCGGCGGGAACGGTATTGGACATAGATGGCGTTACCACGACACTGGACAATGCAGTGTCGATCGGGCACAAACTGGCGCGTCATGCGCTAGTGAATCAGGAAAAAGTAATTAAATATGGCGCAGTGATTGGTCACGTCATACGTGATGTGCGCGCTGGTGATCATTTACACGTACATAACATGGTCAGTGACTACATTGCGACCTACACACATGAGGATGGCGGGGGCTATGTTAAACACTGACTTAAGTGCAACATCAAATACGAAATCAAGCACTGAAGAAGGTGCTAATCACAAAGCAATGTCTCTTGTACTAGAAGGGTTATCGGGCTTCTTGCGTAGTGATGGCCGTAAAGGCATTCGTAACATTGTGGCAGTAGCCTATCTGGTCGAATGCGCGCATCATGTTGCGGGAGAAATTGTACAGGACTTCCGTTACCTGGACGAGGGACGCATGGGAGTGCATCTGATTGGGTTTCCTGGTTGCTATCCCAATGCTTACGCCGAAAACATGATGGAGAAATTGTTGACGCATCCTAATGTTGGCGCAGTATTACTGGTATCGCTAGGCTGTGAAAGTATGAATAAGCAGAGACTAGCCGCTATGGTAGAAGAGAGTGGGAGGCCGGTACATACGCTGACAATTCAAGAGAAGGGTGGCACTCGTAACACGATACAACAAGGCATAGAGTGGGTGAATTGGGCGCTGGATGACTTGCGTCACATGCCTGTGGTGCCTATGGCTTTGTCCGAATTAATTGTCGGTACCATTTGTGGAGGTTCAGATGGCACATCGGGTATTACCGCCAATCCTGCGGTCGGTAAAGCATTTGATTCACTGATAGCACATGGTGGTACTTGTATTTTTGAAGAAACTGGGGAGTTGGTCGGATGTGAGTACCATATGCAGCATCGCGCAGTGACACCTGAGTTGGGAGAAGAATTGCTGAAGTGTGTCGCTAAAGCAGCACGCTACTATTCCATTATGGGGCATGGCAGTTTTGCGGTGGGTAACGCTGATGGTGGCTTAACAACGCAAGAAGAAAAATCGATGGGTGCTTATGCAAAAAGTGGAGCATCACCTATTTCTGGGATCATCAAACCAGGAGAAGTCCCGCCATTACTGTCTCAGCCTGCTGGTCTTTATCTACTGGATGTTGTGCCAGATGGAGAACCACGATTTGGCTTTCCCAATATCGCAGACAATGCTGAGATTGTCGAATTGATTGCTTGTGGATCTCATCTTGTTTTGTTCACGACAGGGCGTGGCTCTGTGGTAGGGTCAGCTTTGGCACCAGTGATCAAAGTTTGCGCTAATCCAGAGACTTATCTCAAATTATCGGATGATATGGATATTAATGCAGGGAGTATTCTGGAGGGGAAAGCGACGTTGGATCAAGTAGGACAAGATATATTTACCTTGGTGCAGCAGGTAGCTTCAGGGCAGAGAAGTTGCTCAGAACAACTAGGGCATCAAGAGTTTATCCTTGGCTATAAATCATTTGAACCATCCGGGCCATCGTGTTTACCGGGCAGGATGGTGCCGATGATGTCAGTACCAGCATAGGTGACGACATTCATCCACATGTATTGCATAAATAGAGAAAGAGGAAGACAGAAATGGCATCGGTAGGTATCAGTGACGTACATAAATATTATGGCAGTACACATATTCTCAAGGGTGTTAGTTTATCCATAGAAGATGGTCAATTTGTTGTCTTGGTCGGTCCTTCTGGTTGCGGTAAATCAACCTTGCTGCGGATGATTGCGGGACTGGAAGAAATAAGCCAGGGGGATGTCAGTATCGGTGCGCAAACGGTCAACACACTAGCACCAAAAGATCGTGATATTGCCATGGTGTTCCAGAACTA
>JAATGO010000337.1 GCA_015654605.1 Betaproteobacteria bacterium | reverse complement strand
TTTCCTCATTTCCGCGAATTCTGGATCAAGCGCCCTGCCCCGCAAGACCAGCAACTGGAAATTTTTGCCCTGCTTGACTCACCACATGCTACTGGTGCTTATCATTTCACTCTACACCCAGGAGATGATGCCATCGTTGACGTACAAGCCAGAGTGTTCATGCGCGGCAGTGTCAATGTACTGGGCATAGCGCCATTAACCAGCATGTTTTTATTTGGCCCCAACCAACCGTCGAACACTAGCAACTATCGTCCCGCCATTCATGACTCCAATGGCCTTGCCATTCATACTGGTAATGGCGAATGGTTATGGCGACCACTCAACAACCCCAAAAATCCGGCTATCAGTACCTTCCAGGTCACAAATCCCAAAGGGTTCGGGCTCCTGCAACGTGGCCGGGAATTTTCAAGCTATGAAGATATTAAAGATCGCTATGATCTGCGCCCAAGCGCCTGGATAGAACCGCAAGGAAACTGGGGTAAAGGAAGAGTTGAATTGGCAGAACTACCCACACCAGATGAAACCAACGACAATATTGTCGCCTTCTGGATACCAGACGAACTCCCTGCAAAAGGAACGCCATTATCGTTCGACTATCGTATCCATTGGACAATGAACGAAGCTGCCTTGCTCGACAAAAATATTGCCTGGGTTAAACAAACTTTCCGCACGCCGGGTGAGTTCACGCAAGCCAACCTAATTCGTCGTCAAGATGGCAGCATAGCGTTACTGGTGGATTTTGAAGGACCAGTCTTGGCAACATTGGCACCGAATGCCCCTGTCACCGCACAAATCAGTGTAGATAATAATGCTCAATTGCTTGGACAAACGTTACAGCGCAATCCTGCCATCCAAGGCTGGCGCTTAACGCTCCGCTTAAAAGTCAAAGATAGCCAAAAAGCTGTAGAAATACGTGCCGCTTTGCTCAATAACGATAAAGCACTGAGCGAAACCTGGAGTTATCAATTCCCACCACATGCTGTCGAAACACCGTAAGAACAGCATACAGCATCAATTCCCCTCCCTCCAAAACAATACACATGCTGCATTTTTCTGAGGAAAAATGCAGCATGTGTCGTATCGTAGTACGCCATCTCTTACAACGGATGCCCATCAATTGAAGTCATCATCAAATGTGGGAGCCTCATCAAGAAGTCGCTACCGAATAACTTGATATGGGTCAAACAAGATCTGAAATTTAGTTGTTACAATGAAGAAAAATTAACAATCTACGTTCAGATCGGATGTGCTATGCCTACCACTCAAACTGCAACACCACTCCTTTCTGATACGCAACAGCTAGACCAACAAGTCCATGCCTGGCTGGCTCGTCTATCTTCTTCATTGTCCATTGCTTCGGCATTCCTGGCTACAAGTGACTGGGCGATTCATCTCGCAGCATCTCCCGGCAAACGGATGGAGCTGATCAATCTCGCCTACCGTCAGGCGGGACAACTTGCCGAATATTTCACAACAAGTACTGCGCTCAACACAAATGTGCCCAAACAGGCCATCACGCCACCGGTAACGGATCGACGTTTCAGTGCCCCAGAATGGCAACAATGGCCATTTAATCTCATGCATCAGTCTTTTTTACTCACCGAACAGTGGTGGAATGCCGCTACCCGAGGCGTATGGGGAGTAGAAAAGCATCACGAAGACCTAGTCAATTTTGCTACCAGACAGTTTCTAGACATATTCTCTCCCGGTAACCAATTATTCTCGAACCCAGAGGTATTACACAAAACGATTCAAGAACATGGTCAAAACCTGGTGCGTGGTGTCTTCAACGGCATAGAAGACTATTTCAAGCATCTAGCACAAATTCCTGCCGACACGGGTGAGTTCGAGGTAGGTCACAATCTGGCTGTAACCCCAGGCAAAGTTGTTCTCAAAAATACCCTGATGGAGCTATTGCAATACACACCAACCACGAGCAAAGTCTATCCGGAACCTATATTGCTGGTTCCGGCCTGGATCATGAAGTACTACATCCTTGATCTGTCTGAAACAGACTCTCTTGTCAAATATCTCGTTGATCAGGGACACACTGTCTTTTGCATCTCCTGGAAAAACCCTGATGTACAAGAACGAGACCTGGGTATGGACGATTACCTGGAAACCGGTTTCATGGCAGCGCTTGATGCCGTCCGCTCCATCGTTCCCAAACGCCAGGTACACGCAGTAGGCTATTGTCTCGGAGGGACCTTGTTGGCGATTGCCACAGCAGCAATGGCACGCGACCACAAACAACGTCATCGCAACGCTCTAGCCTCCCTCACCCTGCTGGCAGCACAAACTGATTTT
>JAATGO010000195.1 GCA_015654605.1 Betaproteobacteria bacterium | reverse complement strand
TTCCTTCACATAGCAAAGGAATGACAGCCAGGCTTTTGTGAATGGCGTCTTCGATCAATATCTGTTCTTCCTTACGTGGTCGATGCAGCACAAAGTCGACTACCGCCTGTTGTAGACCAAGACTGCGGGGATGGCCGATACCAAGTCGCAGACGCCAGTAATCTTGTGTCCCCAGGGCAGCAGTAATATCTTTCAAGCCGTTGTGACCACCAGATGAGCCTCCCTTTTTTTATTTTGGCTACTCCAGGAGGTAAATCCAGTTCATCATGGATAACCAATATCTGCTCAGGAGCAATCTTATAGAAACGTGCCAGTGCGCCGACGGACTGCCCGGAACGGTTCATGAAGGTTTGTGGTTCCAGTAGCCAGACTTCATTACCACTGATACGGATTTTTGCGCAAAGAGCGTTGAAGCGTGCTTCGCGTGTCAAGCGAGTGTTATGCGCAAGATTGTCCAGTAACCAGAATCCTGCGTTATGTCTGGTTTGTTCATACTCGGCACCAGGGTTGCCGAGGCCGACGATTAATTGGATAGCCATGAAAACGCGTGTTAATGATGAGGGTAATAAAAAATAGTCCGGATAAACGTTGCGAACTTTCGTGTTCTGTATATAGGTATAAGCAGATTATCGCGGATATCAGGTGAATTCGTCCAATTTTGGTTGGGGGTGAGGTTTGCGGTTAGTTTGTTGCTCGTGTGGAGGTGTTGCCTGAGTGACATGCCAAGTTGACGTAATGTACGTCATATTTCTTAAATTTTACAATTTTTCCCCTTGTCAAGATTGGCGTGTCGATTCGAATTGCGTATCATCCATCGTTTGATTTTCCATTGTTAGATTCCTCATGCTGCCTTCCATTGAACAACGATTAGCTTTAGAACTCGCCGCACGCCCTGCTCAAGTTGCCGCCGCCATTGCCTTACTGGATGAAGGCGCGACTGTCCCCTTTATTGCACGTTACCGTAAGGAGGCAACGGGAGGGCTGGATGATATTCAACTGCGTTTACTGGAAGAACGCTTACGTTATCTACGTGAGCTTGAAAACCGGCGTGAAGCGATCATTACATCGATTCAGGAGCAGGGCAAGATGACGCCCGAGTTGCTCGATGCTATTACGCATGCTGAAGACAAGACCCGACTGGAAGATTTGTATTTGCCATATAAACCGAAGCGTCGTACTAAGGCACAAATTGCTGCTGAGGCTGGTTTAACGGAGTTGGCAGATGCTTTGTTGAATGATCCATCACTCAATCCAGAAGAAACCGCAGCAAGTTATATCAAGCCGGCTTTTACGACAGACAGTGGAGATAATCCTGGTGTACCTGATGTGAAAGCTGCATTGGACGGTGCTCGCCAGATTTTGATGGAGCGGTTTTCTGAAGATGCCAGCTTATTGCAGAATTTGCGTGAGTATTTGACTGAGCATGGAGTTGTAGAGTCAAAGGTGGTCGATGGCAAACAGGATGCAGGTGAGAAATTTGCCGATTATTTTGATTATTCAGAGACGATTGGCACGATCCCCTCGCATCGTGCATTGGCATTATTTCGTGGCCGCCGCGAGGATATACTTAGCGTCAATTTGCGTCTCGATAGTGAAGAAGAGAAGCCGAAATGGGATGCCCCACATAATCCTTGTGAGGCACGCATCGCAGCGTGTTTTGGGGTCAGTAATAAAGGACGTGCTGCAGATAAATGGTTGGCTGATACGGTACGTTGGGCGTGGCGTGTCAAGATATTCATGCACCTGGAAACAGAGTTGACGACAGCATTGCGTGAGCGTGCTGAATCAGAGGCGATTAACGTCTTCGCCCGTAATTTGAAAGATCTGTTGTTGGCAGCACCAGCTGGTCCGCGTGCCACAATGGGACTTGATCCCGGATTGCGCACAGGAGTCAAGGTTGCTGTCGTGGATGCGACTGGCAAGGTGGTCGCCACTTCGACGATTTATCCACATCAACCACGTAATGATTGGGATGGGGCATTGCATACGTTAGCACAGCTGGCTCAGCAGCATAACGTGTCATTGATTTCTATTGGTAATGGCACCGCATCGCGTGAAACGGATAAATTGGCGCAGGATTTGATCAAACAACATCCAGAGTTGAAATTAACCAAAATTGTGGTGTCTGAAGCAGGTGCTTCAGTATATTCGGCATCTGAATTTGCATCAAAAGAATTACCTGATCTGGATGTCTCATTACGTGGTGCCGTATCGATTGCCCGTCGTTTGCAGGATCCTTTGGCGGAACTGGTCAAAATTGATCCCAAGTCGATTGGCGTTGGTCAGTATCAGCATGATGTTGGTCAGACACAGTTGGCGCGTTCATTGGATGCAGTAGTGGAGGATTGTGTGAATGCTGTTGGTGTGGATGTGAATACCGCATCGGCGCCATTGTTGGCACGAGTATCCGGGTTGAATGCCAGTGTTGCACAAAGTATTGTGTCTTTCCGGGATATGAAGGGTATGTTTACTTCGCGCGCAGCGTTGCGTGAGGTGCCACGTTTGGGAGATAAAACGTTTGAGCAGGCGGCAGGATTTTTGCGTGTCATGAATGGCGACAATCCCCTAGATGCTTCTGCTGTGCATCCAGAGTCTTATCCATTAGTGACAAAAATTCTTAACGATATCAACAAGGATGTAAAAGGAGTATTAGGGGATAGTAAGGTACTGAAGTTGCTGAATCCTGCAAAATATGCGGATGAGAAATTTGGTGTCCCGACAGTCACCGATATTTTGAAAGAGCTGGAGAAGCCTGGCCGAGATCCACGTCCTGAATTTACGACAGCGACGTTTAAAGAGGGTGTGGAAGAAATTCGTGACTTACGTCCGGATATGATTTTGGAAGGTGTTGTGACCAATGTGGCTGCATTTGGCGCTTTTGTTGACATTGGTGTGCACCAGGATGGATTGGTACATATTTCGGCATTATCCGATACCTTTGTCAAAGATCCACATACAGTGGTCAAAGCGGGTCAGGTGGTTAAGGTAAAGGTGCTGGAAATCGATGAGAAGCGCAAACGTATTGCGCTAACAATGCGGCTTTCAGATACGCCCCCAGTTGCTGGGAGCAAGCCTGCGCAACGGGGTGATCGTAATGATGCTCGTCGCCTGGCACAACACCAAGGGCAGCAACAGGCACGGCCTGAGATAAATAATGCGATGGCAGCAGCCTTTGCTAAACTCAAAGGGTAATATGATGCTGTGGCGTGCATGCTGGCGAACATGCCAGTCATGGATGCACGCACAGAGGATACTACGTGGTATGTGACAGCAAATATAGGGTAGAGGGTCATCGGGAGCGGATGGTTTCCTATCATCCTATGTAATGAGGATGTTTCTGGAAAATGAGGGACATCCTTTTTACAGATTCCAGCGATGATGCCCTATCAAATTTCTTCTATCTGAAACAATCGACGATGTTCACGCATCGCATAGCGGTCAGTCATGCCGGCAATATAGTCTGCAACATAGCGTGCTTGCTGTTGTTTAGTCGATGATGGTTGTTGGTAGTCAGGGGGCAATAAATCAGGCTCTGACATGAAAGCGTTAAAAAGCGCCGAGATAATACGACGTGCCTTGCTGGTCATTCGATTGACAAGATAATGTCGGTATAGATTCTGCCGTAGGAATTTTTTCAGTAGCGCAGCTTCCTGAGCCATGTTCTCAGAAAAAGCGATTAATGGAGATGCCCGACGGATATCATCGATATGCTGTGGCGCGACTTCGGCAATGCGTGCTTTTGATGTTTGTATCAAATCAACGATCAAGGCATTAATCATGCGTCGTACGATTTCATTGATGGCGCGACGTCCTGTAATGCCTGGATAAGTTTGCATTACCTGTTGTTGGTGGCGGGAGAAAAAATCGACTTCGCTTAATTGTGCCATGGTGAGCAGACCAGAACGTAACCCATCATCGATATCATGATTGTTATAAGCGATTTCATCTGCCAGGTTCGCTAGTTGTGCTTCCAAAGAGGGTTGTGTTTTATCGATAAAGCGTTGTCCAATGGTACCCAATTGTTGCGCATTACTTAATGAGCAATGCTTGAGTATGCCTTCACGTGTTTCAAACATCAGGTTGAGACCATCAAAGCTGGCATAATGCTGTTCCAGATCATCTACTACGCGCAGGCTTTGCAGATTGTGTTCAAAGCCGCCATAGTCTTTCATGCACATATTTAAAGCATCTTGTCCTGCATGGCCAAAAGGGGTATGGCCAAGATCATGGGCCAGTGAAATGGCTTCTACCAGATCTTCGTTAAGATGGAGATTACGCGCGCTGGAGCGAGCAATTTGTGCGACTTCCAGGCTATGAGTCAGGCGTGTGCGGAATAAATCACCTTCATGATTGACGAACACCTGGGTTTTGTATTCCAGGCGACGAAATGCTGTGGAATGGATAATACGGTCGCGATCACGCTGAAAGGGGCTGCGTGATGTTGACTCTGTTTCAGGGAAACGTCGGCCAGGGGATGTCCCCGCTTGGGCAGCATAGGGAGCAAGACTCGTTGTGGCATCCTGTTTCATGGCAAAGTTCTATCAGATATAGGTGGCGCGGCTGATGCATGTGGCACGATACTGGCAGCGAGGGTTTGCAATAATACCTCTTGTGGCACATGTGTGATGAATGGTGTGCCTAATGGTTTAATCAGAATGAATGTAATTTTCCCATCTTCATTCTTTTTATCGACTTGCATCAGTTCCAACCAGCGTTGTGAGCCAAGATCAGGTGCCACCGTAGGTAAGCCTGCAGCAGCAACCAGGGCAGTCAGTCGATTTTTAGTGTGGGTATCGATATAACCAAGACGTAGCGATAGATCTGCTGCCATGACCATACCACAGCCGACTGCTTCACCATGCAGCCATTGACCATAACCGAGACCTGATTCGATGGCATGGGCGAAGGTATGACCAAAGTTAAGGATGGCACGCAATCCTCCTTCGCGTTCATCCTGGCGTACTACCTCTGCCTTGATTTCGCATGAACGTGCAATGGCATGTGCGAGCGCAGTATGGTCACCAGCTACAAGCTGTCCGATGTTGGCTTCAACCCAGTCGAAGAAGTTGGCATCAATAATCGCCCC
>JAATGO010000438.1 GCA_015654605.1 Betaproteobacteria bacterium | reverse complement strand
AGAACGATCGTTCTTTTTATTCTAATATAGCATTAACTTGTGTGCTTGTCTGCTAATGGATAGGTGATATAGGCAATTTACTTCTCCTTGCCACTTATTTTTTTTACTATTGCTTATTTATTGTATTTTGTATGGTGACCAAGGCCGACCAAGGATTTCTCAGGCAATACCCGACTTCCTTCCTGGGAACGTTATGAAGCATCAAGCTGCTGTCGCGTTGGAAGCCCTTCCATATCTCCCACTACTGTAATGGCAAACGCGCCGATACGGTTGCCTCGTGCTACCGCCCGTTCAAGAGATAACCCTTCCAGCAAGCCGCTAATGACACCAACTGCAAAGCCATCTCCCGCACCCACCGTATCAACGACCTCGGATACCTTTACGCCAGGCACGATAGCTTCTTGACCCTCACATCGAAAATACGCACCTTCTGCACCAAGTTTAATGATGACGAGACTCACCCCTTGTTCCAGATAAAATGCTGCAATGTCGCGTGGCGCAGTATATCCAGTCAATATCTGGCCTTCGCTCAGTCCGGGCAAAACCCAGTCTGCCTTGAATGCCAATGCATTCATCTGCTGCACCATGACCTGTGATGAAGGCCACAACATGGTGCGTAAATTGGGATCAAAAGAAATCGTTTTACCACTTCTGCGCATAAAGTCCAGTGTGTGATGCGCAAATGTCATCGCAGTATCGGATAACGCAGGGAAAATACCTGTTGCGTGTAAATGCGTGGCGCTGGCGAAAAAAGACTGATCAAAATCTTGCACTGATAAATGACTGGCTGCTGATCCCTTTCGATAATACTCAATAGCAGGATCGGCGGCACCAATTGCTTTCGCTTTCAGTTGGATACCGGTTCTACATTCTGTATCGACAATAACTCGGCTAACATCAACTCCTTCTTGCGCCACGCGTTGACAAATAAAGCGGCCAAAAGAATCGTCTCCGACCCGACTGACCCAACCCACCTTCAAGCCTAGGCGAGCAAGGCCAATGGCGACATTGCTCTCTGCTCCTGCCAGCCGGCGAGTATATTTTTCCACATCGACAAAGTCCCCTGTTTCGTCCGCAACGAATAAAGCCAATGCCTCACCATACGTGACGACATCCAATTGTGCATGAGTCATGATGTATATTTAAATGGTGCTAAGTAAGCTGACATAATGCCGCGTGACCTCTAGCAAGTCGTCGCCTATCAAAGGAAATTCAATTGCACGCTGCACTTGCCTAGGGAAATGGCGCATAATATTTTTCCATTTTGTATCTTCTGCTGCTAACGGCACAGCGGTTAACTTACCATTAACCGTATGAACACCTTTGCAATGTACATACTGGACATGAGCAGCCAATGTCTTTGCTGCAGCAAATGGATCTACGCCAGACCAATGCCAATTACCCATATCAAAGGTCATACCGATCGACAACCCCATATTGCCACATACCACGAAAAACCCAGAAATCGCCTCCAATTTGCCGCCATGTTCCGTCTGGTCATTCTCTAACAAAAGAGGTACAGGGGATCTTGCCAATATTCTGGTCAGCATCAACAAATCACTCGATAAAGAAAAATGTCCCAACGACACTTTTAGATAACGTGATTTCAGCTGAGCAGCTTCTGCCATCCTCTGTTCCAGTTCCGCATCTGCGAGCGCGCCCTGCTCATCAAACAACTCAAGGGGTGCCGAATATATTGAGAACAGTTGATATTGCTGCAAGGTGTCGCGCAAGGCACCTACATCATCCTTCTCTGTCCACAATTCACGCCGTATCTCAAATCCAGCAGCACCAGCTGCTGCAACAATTGGTACCAGATAAGCATGTCCTCGCTGTCGTACCAGATCAGCACCATATGCAGAGGCCGCCACCACAACCCGATTCATTTAATGGCTCCAGCCCCAATAAATTGCCTGGCTTCTAGTGTTTGAGGATTGGCAAAAAACTCTTGTGATGCCCCTGACTCCCATACTTTTCCTTGATGCATGAATACCGTGATATGTGCCATACGTCGCGCAAATTCCATTTCATGCGTCACCAACAGCATCGTCATCCCAGCACGTGCCAACTCCTCCATGACTTTTAATACCTCCTGTGTCAACTCTGGATCAAGTGCCGATGTCACTTCATCGAACAACATCACTTGAGGCTCCATCGCCAATGAGCGTGCAATCGCTACACGTTGCTGCTGACCACCTGATAATTGCTCTGGGTACGCGTCGCGTTTATGCTCCAGGCCGACTTGCTTCAATACCGCAATGGCAATTTCACGCGCTTTTTCTGTGGCGACTTTCTTGACGATGCGTGGTGACAGCATCACATTTTCTTCCACCGTCAAATGCGGAAATAAATTATAACTTTGAAACACCATGCCAACATCCTTGCGCAACTCAATCAATTGATCCCTTTTCGCAGGCAAAGTATGGTTCGCGACTTTGATGGAGCCACCATCAATACTTTCCAGTCCATTAATACAGCGCAACATAGTACTCTTACCAGAACCACTACGACCGATGATGGCAATTACCTGCCCTGGTTCCACAGAAAGAGAAATGCCATTGAGTACCTGATT
>JAATGO010000150.1 GCA_015654605.1 Betaproteobacteria bacterium | reverse complement strand
TTATTCATTGTTTGGCTTTGGTTTCGTGACTTTGGGGTATTTGGGAGCGCATCCTCCTACCGAAATTGGCGCTGTGGTTGCTAAAATCTGCACGCTGATTTATTTTGCTTTCTTTCTTCTGATGCCTTGGTGGAGTGAAATGGGGCAATTCAAGCCAGTCCCAGTGCGTGTTAGCACCAAGACAAGCCGTGTTTGGCGTAAAGAGGGCAAATGACAGTACCTATTAAACGTTGGTTGGTGCAATGGCTGATGCCCTTAGTTTTATTGCCATTGTCGGGACTTATTTTTGCTAATGAGGGTAATTACCCCTTAGATCATGTTGCAAATCGTACCCAAGACCTGTCATCATTACAAAATGGCGCAAAGTTGTTTGTGAATTATTGCTTAAATTGTCATTCGGCAAGTTCTATGCGGTATAACCGGCTGCGTGATATTGGCCTCACCGATGAGCAAATCAAGGATAATTTATTGTTTACAGGCGGTAAAGTTGGTGATCTGATGAAAAGTGCGATGTCACCACAAGATGCTAAAGCATGGTTTGGTACTATACCTCCAGACCTTTCTGTCATCGCACGTGCCAAGTCATCAAGTGAGGGCAGTGGGGCTGATTGGATTTACACATATTTGAGAACCTATTATCAGGATGAGTCACGTCCTACTGGGTGGAATAATCTCGTATTTCCGGATGTTGGGATGCCAAATCCATTATGGGAATTGCAAGGCATCCGTACGGCTCAATATATTGAAAAACCGGATCCTAAAGATCCACATAAAGTTATCCGCAAATTTGCGCGCTTTGAGCAATTAACCCCGGGGAAATTGAGTCCGGCTGAATATGATGATGCAATTGCTGATTTAGCGGGATATTTGCAATGGATGGCTGAACCAATACAGAATACTCGCAAGCGTTTAGGAGTGTGGGTGTTATTGTTTCTTGGTGTTTTTTCGGTACTGGCATGGCGTTTAAATGCTTCTTACTGGAAAGAGGTCAAGTAATTTTCGTGTCCGTGTAGTTTGCGGGCGTACGTACTGAGGTAAGCCGTAGCTGGTTTGACCTCCTTTGTTTCGAAGGCACTGCAAATGATGGTTCTTTATTCGGGCACAACTTGCCCATTTTCTCAACGTTGCCGCCTAGTCCTGTTTGAAAAGGGCATGGATTTTGAAATTCGTGACGTTGATTTGTTCAACAAACCAGAAGATATTTCGGTAATGAATCCTTATGGCGAGGTACCGATTCTGGTTGAACGTGATTTGGTGTTGTATGAGTCCAATATCATCAATGAATATATTGATGAACGGTTCCCTCATCCACAACTGATGCCAGCTGATCCATTAATGCGGTCTCGTGCACGTTTGATGCTATTCAATTTCGAAAAAGAACTATTTATTCACGTTCATACTCTAGAAAATGAAAAGAGCAAGACCGCAGAAAAAAATCACGAAAAAGCACGGCTCGAAATTCGTGATCGTCTAACCACGTTAGCTCCCTTGTTCCTAAAGAACAAATATATGCTCGGAGATGAGTTTTCCATGTTGGATGTGGCATTGGCTCCGTTGCTATGGCGCCTGGATCATTATGGTATTGAGCTGTCAAAGACGGCAGCACCGCTGATGAAATATGCTGAACGTATCTTTTCTCGCCCAGCATATATTGAAGCATTGACGCCGTCAGAAAAAGTGATGCGTCGTTAAATTTGCTTCGTCCCTTCCTCGCCGGAGTATCTGGTCCCTTGTTATGATAGGGACATCTCTGGTACTGGCTTCTGCTGACATTCGAGGCGGATGGCGGGATAGGGAGGAAGTGTGTTGTGTCATGTGTTGTGTCATGCATTTTTGATTGGTTTGCTATGTCTGAAGTCTCTACAAAGCCGTATCTCTTACGAGCCATTTATGAATGGTGCACTGACAATGGCTATACTCCTCATATTGCCGTAGTAGTAGATGCCAATGTGCGAGTGCCCATGCAATTCGTTAGAGATGGCGAGATTGTGCTCAATATCAGTTTTGAAGCCACGAGTGGTCTCAAAATGGATAATGACGCGATCCAGTTTAGCGCTCGCTTTGGTGGCGTTTCGCGCGATATTTTTGTCCCTGTTGAGAATGTCATTGCTATTTATGCCAGAGAAAATGGGCAAGGCATGGCATTTGATGCAAAGACTGCCGCTACAGGAGAAGAAGGTAGCGATGTCACTGCTTCAGAAGAGCAAGCCCCTCCTCCTGCGCCAGTCCTCTCTTCGGTTCCTGTATCACCAAAAGAAGCCGGAGCACATGATGTTTCTCCAGATGATGATCCCGAGCCCCCAAAAAAAGGCGGAAGGCCTGTACTTACTAGA
The DNA here is from genome assembly GCA_015654605.1 of Betaproteobacteria bacterium. The sequence goes on along the minus strand of JAATGO010000150.1, from coordinate 1,703 downwards.
ATTAAATAGGTTATAATCGCGCTCTTGATTTTGCTGGCTTAGCTCATCTGGTAGAGCACCTGACTTGTAATCAGGGGGTGGCGGGTTCAAGTCCTGCAGCCAGCACCAGTATTTATAATGGTTCCAAGGCAATTTAGGTACCATCGAAAGTTCCGCAATTATGGGAAAGTTCCGCAAAAAAAGGTTCTCTGATGGAGAGCCTTTTTTCTTTTGCAAACAGCTAAACAGCTCTCTCTGGTTTTGCTTGGCAATTTCAATTTTATACTTACGTGATTTTCGTCATGTCACTGGGCTCTACCCCATAAACGGGGGATGCGTCATCATTAAACACGATTGATCACACCGTTCCACCCGCATTGAGCCAAGACTCTCATACGGTAGTTTTCAAAGTTTCTCAAGCCATAAGCCCGACGTGAGAGCATCTCCATTTTAGGATGGAATCCTTCGGTAATGCCATTGGATTTGGAGAAGCTCCACATCCTGACGATGGGTTCTTGCCATGAGGTGACTGTTGCAGCCATCTGTCTCGTCAAGCGACGAAAGATGATAATGTAAACACCCCGCGCTCAGTGGCATAGCAAAGTAGATGTTTCTGCCGATTGTTTCAAGGCCAGATATTCCCAAGGTGTTAAATCCCCGAGAGAATCATGTGGTCGTTCTTCGTTATATTCCCGCATCCACTTTTCGGTCAATTCCCGTGCCTCTGTCAGATTCCTAAACACGTACATGTCCAGAACTGCTTCGTGGTAAGTACGGTTAAACCGTTCAATGTAGGAATTCTGTGTTGGCGTACCAGGCTGGATGAATTCCAGTCTGATGCCATTTCCCTCTGCCCAGTCTGCCAGTGTTACAGAGATGAGCTCCGGGCCATTGTCCATCCTGATCTTGTCTGGATAACCCCGCCATGACGCAATACGCTCTAACACCCGCACAACCCTTTGTGCTGGCAGATTCAGATCCACTTCAATTGCCAGTGCTTCACGGTTACAGTCATCCAGCACATTGAATGTTCTGAACCGTCTGCCATTGCTTAAACTGTCGCTCATAAAATCTACTGACCAACACTGGTTGATCATGGCTGGTACAGCCAACGGTTCCGGATGCCTTGATGGCAGACGTTTCTTGCCTTTACGTCGTTTGTTCAGCTTCAGTTCACAGTACAACCGATATACTCGTTTATGGTTCCAGCCATACCCTTGCCGTCGTAATACCTTAAACAGCTTGCCGAACCCATATACCGGATACTTTTCTGCTGTTTCCTGTATCGCAGCAATCACTGGCTCATCTTTGCTCACATCCGGCTGATATCGATACACCGAATCACTGATACCTGCCAGCTTACAGGCCCGACGCAGACTGATCTCGTAAACTGTTTTGATATAGTCCACCAGATCACGCCTGACATCGGGCTTTATAGCTTTTTTTCGATGACATCCTTCAGAATCTTATGATCCAGGCTCAGCTCTGCATACATCTGTTTCAGCCGTCTGTTCTCTTCTTCCAAATCCTTCAGTCGTCTGATATCCGATGCTTCCATTCCGCCGTACTTCGCCTTCCAGTTGTAGTACGTCGCATCCGATATCCCATATTCCCGACAGACATCCTTGACCAGGCTACCTGCCTCGACTTCCTTCAGTATCTTGAATATCTGCGTTTCCGTGTATCTCGATTTCTTCATCCGTTTCTCCTGCCATCAGTCTAAT
>JAATGO010000206.1 GCA_015654605.1 Betaproteobacteria bacterium | reverse complement strand
CGAATAATGACGAATAATGACGAGCAGATACCAACGACTGGTTCTACAATGGTGTGTCATAAATATAACGGCGTGACCATGGTAGAACACTGGCACTACGTTGCGATTTGGCGCAAATAACTTGATAAAGAGAAATCCAATCACTCTCAAAACCATAAGCACTACCAGCAAGATAGACACGCCAGATGCGATAGCGTTTTTCTTCTGTTAGTTCTTTGATTTTGCTGCTGTTTTCTTCAAAATTGTCTGCCCATATGCCACAGGTTTTGGCATAGTGGCGACGCAGGTTTTCAACATCAAGCGCTTCCAGTCCTCCTTGTTGCATCGTTTTTAAGACCATGCCGATGTGTGGGAGCTCTCCAGATGGGAACACGTATTTGTCTATAAACTCGCCACCACCATAGGGAGATTCTCCATTTTCGATATCTGTTGTGGTAATGCCGTGGTTCATTGCCAGGCCATCATCTTCCAGCAACGTATTGATACGGGAAAAATACATGGGAAGATTAAGAATGCCGACATGTTCAAACATGCCAACACTGGTGATACGTTTAAATTTCCCGGTAACATCACGGTAATCCTGTAATCGTATTTCCACCAAATCACTTAATCCTGCTGCTGCGACACGTTCGGTGGCTAAGGCATATTGATTTTCAGATAGGGTGATACCGACACAACGTGCGCCATATTTCTGTGCGGCACGTATGACCAGCGCACCCCAGCCACAGCCGATATCCAGCAATGTATCTCCTGGTTGTACTTGGATCTTGGTGAGGATATGGTCGATTTTTTTCAGCTGTGCAGTGCCGAGATCTTCGTTACCATTTTCAAAATAGGCGCAAGAGTACACCATTCTTTCATCCAACCACACCTTATAAAAATCATTCGATACGTCGTAATGATAGCGAATAGCTTCCGCATCTCGCTCTTTGTTATGTCGGATGGAGCGAGTGATTCTGGCGAACTTACCTTCTGGTTTTAGGGTACTGGATGCCAGTACATGGGCAATGTTGATAATACTTTTTACTGGGCCATCGACGTCAATTTTTCCTTCGACGTAGGCTTCTCCCAGACTAGCTAAAGATGGCTTGAGCAAATAAGGCAAAGCGGAAATATGGGGTACACGAAGTGTGACTTCAGGCGTTCCCTCACAAAAATTGAAATGCTGACCATTCCACAGTTCGAGTCGCAACGGTAAAGATGTTGTGTTGCGGATATTACTCACCCAATTAGCCAGTTTTTTTTCCCAAAACACGATACTTCCTCCACATTAATTTGTAATAACGTTTTTCTTTCCCCAAGTACAACGATTGTTCTAAGGTTGTAGGCGTTGCAGGCGCCATTTCTCATCTATTTCGCGGATATAGACAATACGATCATGTAATCGCGATGGACGGCCTTGCCAGAACTCTATACGATCAGGTTTGACACGATATCCCCCCCAATGCGAAGGACGAACAGGATGTTCGTATAGTGTCGTCGTTTTATCCAGCTGTGCCTGTAGTGCTTCTCTGCTGCTCACTGGCTGACTTTGTTGTGAGGCTAGCGCACCTAGTTGACTTTGCAGTGGACGGCTAAGGAAGTACTGATCACTTTCCTCTGCAGATATTCGTTCAGCCTTACCTTCAATACGAACCTGGCGTTCCAACTCGACCCAGTGAAACAAAAGCGCGACATGGGGTTGCGAAGCGATGTCCACACCTTTGCGACTATGGTAGTTGGTGAACCAGGTGAATCCATCGGCATCGACCTGCTTGAGTAGGATGATACGAGACGATGGGCGCCCATCATTTCCTACGGTGGCTACGCTCATTGCGTTAGGCTCTGGGACTTCGGCTTTGAGTGCTTCATCGAACCATAGTGAAAATTGTGTAATAGGGTCTGCCGCAACATCCAGTTCAGATAAACTGGCGCGGCGGTAATCTTTGCGGAGGTTTGCGATTAACATGCTATTTATTATCCTTGAAGGACGTAAGATTAGCGCGTTTTTGGAAACTTTGCAGAAGATATGTCAGATGAAGCTATTTTACCGTTCCTACGGTGGCTATGCTCATTGCATTAGGCTCAGGGACTTCGGCGTTGAGTGCCTCATCAAACCATAGTGAAAATGTGTAATAGGGTCTGCCGCGACATCCAGTTCAGATAAGCTGGCATGGCGGTCATCTTTGCGAAGGTTTGCGATTAACGTGCTATTTACTATCCTTGAAGGACGTAAGACTAGCGCGGTTTGGGGAACTTTGCAGAAGATATGTCAGATGAAGCCATTTTGCCATTTGAAAGAAAAAAATGATACTTGGTTGCCTGAAAAAAGAGCCTGACATGAGTAGTATGTTCTCATGTAGGCCCTTTGTAGATGTATCTGGACAAATCTACCCTTGTTTAGTCAGCCTTAATGGCTTCCACTTGAATGGCCAATTTTACTTGAGGAGAGAAGTGTGGGACGCCATAGCTGATGCCAAAATCGGCACGATTAAATGTTGCAGAGGCATCCGCGCCACAAACTTCGCGCTTAAGCACCGGGTGCTGAATACAATTAAATTTATTAATGGTCAACTTCACTGGCTTGGTAACACCATGGAGAGTCAATTCGCCATCGACGGCAACAGGCTTATCTCCTTTGAAGTGAATTTTGCTGCTTTTATAGGTTGCTGTTGGGAACTGTGCGACATCGAACATGTCAGCACTTTTAGCATGGTCATTCATTTTTGATAGGCCAAAATCAATGGATGCAGGGTCAATATTAATATCGATGGAACCTGTTTTTTTGGCACGGTCGAGCACAATAGTACCGCTAGTTTTGGTAAATTTCCCACGCCAAATGGATACGCCCATGTGATCAGCTTCGAAGCTGGGATACGTATGTGCAGGATCGATATTATAAGTATCGGCGGCAAATGCTGTGCTAGTAGTGAGAAATAGAGCGAGTAGCGGCAATTGTAGTTTCATGAAATTTCCTTTGTGATGGGTGGGGGATAGATAAATACGATAGCAATGCCAGTAGCGAGCACGCTATTTTGTGACAATATGGAATTTGATAGTAACCTCATCAGCGACAACGCTGGTATCGGTCCAGTCACCTTCTCCAATATTGAAAGTCAGGCGCTTGATAGGAAATGAGCCATCAAAAATCAGGCTTGTATTTTCTTTTTTGACTGTCAGAGGGAAATGCACATCGGCAGTTTTTCCTTTAATAGACAATTTCCCTACTATGTCATATTGCGTTCCAGCAGGAGCGCCTGCAGTAGCTTTGATCGTAGTTGAAACAAAACTTGCTTTGGGGAATTGAGCGCCATTAAACCATTCCTTTTTCAATACTTCTTGATTATATTCAGGATCACCTAAGTCAAAACTAGGAATATCTACTTCAATATTGGCATGGGAGGTTTCTGGTTTACTATCATCAAAATCAATCTTGCTCGTGAACTTTTTAAATTTGGCTTCAATGGGGACATTCAACTGTTTGAACACGGCTGATACATTGCTTTTGGTTGTATCGGTGATGCGAGGTGTGGCAAGTGCAGGAAGGCTGATGCAAGTGGCGATGATGCTGCCGATGATAGAAGTGCGCAAGAGCGTGAAGCGTTTCATGAAGTTCCTTTTAATGGTCAAGGCAGCATGCGTTGAGGGAGGTTATCACGGTCAATGAAATAGTGTTTCAGGACAGCTAAGACGTGTAAGCAGAAGCTGGCTAGTAAAATAACATTTAGAGTGTAATGTGTTAGTTCCAATGCATGCGTTATTTCAGGATTGGTAGCTATCAATACCGGCATGGGGAATAGTCCCAGATAGACCACGGG
>JAATGO010000253.1 GCA_015654605.1 Betaproteobacteria bacterium | reverse complement strand
CTGAAGAGAGCCACGGTACTGTCAAATCTTATTTGACAGGGCTGATATTAGCGATCATTCTCACATTGATTCCTTTTGCATTGGTCGGGAAAAGTAACCTATCGCATACCACGATCCTGATCAGTATTGTGGTGTTGGCGGTATTACAGATATTGGTACATCTGGGTTACTTTCTCCATATGAATACATCATCCAGTCAGCGCTGGAATTTGCTGGCGTTTGCCTTCACAGTGTTGATTCTGGCAATTGTATTGGCAGGGTCGTTGTGGATTATGTATAACCTCAATGTCAACATGATGGGTACTATGTAATACTGTAAATAGTAAGTGATATCGGTAGCAATCGACAGCGACAATCGCAGAGAAATCTCAGACGATTGTCGCTGTTTTATTATGAGAAGGGCATGGTGGGAGCGACGATTCCTCATGATGTCGTTAATTGCCCCCACTAGCGTATTTTTCTCAGCTTTTGTTCTACACTGAAAAGACGGAACGTCGCTCACTTTACTTGTTTCCCTCCAAAGTTGCCGAATCAAATGCATTCACCGGCCGATGCTGGTTTGAGGGCTCTTTTTCAGCATACTGATCTGGTGCGTGCTTGATATGCACGTATCGTGGATAATAGATACCATATTACATTTCAGACAGTAGAGGTTTTCCGTGGCAGTTACCATTAAGAATGCAAAACAGATCGCTAGTATGCGTGTTGCAGGTAGATTGGCGGCAGAAGTGCTGGAGATGATTAGTGAGTATGTGGTACCTGGTGTATCGACAGAAGAGCTGGATCATCGCTGCCATGAATATATCCGTAAAGTGCAGAAAGCAACGCCAGCAAACATTGGTTATCATGGTTTCCCAAAAACCTTATGTACCTCTGTCAACAGTGTGGTGTGCCATGGCATTCCCAGTACGAAAGAGGTACTGAAGGATGGCGATATCATTAATATTGATGTCACTGTGATCAAGGATGGCTGGCATGGAGATACCAGTCGAATGTATTTTGCCGGCAAGCCGTCGGATGCAGCTAAACGCTTAGTACAGACAACATTGGATGCGATGCTGGCAGGAATTGCCGTGGTTCGCCCGGGCGCGCGTCTGGGAGATGTTGGCCATGCTATTCAGACGTTAGCGGAGGCTGCTGGTTACTCTGTGGTACGAGAATATTGTGGACATGGCATTGGAAAAATTTACCATGAGGATCCGCAGGTGCTGCACTACGGTAGGCCGAATACTGGCTTATTATTGCAGGAGGGGATGTGTTTTACGGTAGAGCCAATGATCAATGTGGGAGCACGAGACGTTGTGCAACTTGACGATGGCTGGACGGTTGTCACTAAAGACCGATCCTTGTCCGCACAGTGGGAACATATGATTACGGTAACGCATGATGGTTATGAAATATTGACACCGTGGCCGACTAAAGAGCCCTAAGCGCTGGCGACAACAGATGGACAGTACCAGTCCCAGCTGCGACAGGAACAGGCACAATCTAGGCTCTAGGCCATGCATGAGTGGTTTTGGTATGCGCGACAAGCTGCAGACAACAGCGGCCTGGCCAAAGCCATCGACTACCGTCTGAAATACTGGAGTGCACTGGCACGGTATGGCCAGAGTGGAGCGTTGCTGGTTAATAATAACGCTGTGAAAAATAGCATTCGTCCAATTGCCATTGACAAAAAGAACCAGCTCTTTGCTGGTTCCTAGCGTGCTGGAAAATGTGCTGCTGCTATTCAGCGTTTACTGGGGACTGCCAAGCTCAATGGGATTGAGCCTTACGTCTGGTTGAAGGATATCTTGGAAAATTGCCTACGTGGCCTGATTCTTGTACTGATGAGCCCCTCCCTTTGCGTTTTGACAAATGGAGATTTCGAATGTTTACGACTGTTCTCGCTGTTACTTACTGATGTTGCTTGTTACTCGTTTTCCATTGATCGCATTGGTGATACTTAGGCATAATCAGTGCGCAATTCTCGATCATGTGCCATTAAGGCTTAATGTTTAATGATTACTATCATATTCTAATTTCCTCCAAAGTACCATTGCCTGGTGCGACGTAGCTGTGATCGGCATCCGTATAGGGATCGGAATTGAGTCGAACGTTTTTTCACTGGATCCAGTAATGCCGATGAATCGCAATGCGTTATGAAACACTGGCACACAACTACCTGTCATTTCTCAAGAGCGTCTGTGCTTACCTCTGTATTGCTTGACTGGATTGTTAATCGCCCCTAATCCTTCTTGCGATCAAGGCGTAAGGGATCCAGCAAATGCCGTAAAGCGTTGTGATCCAACTCATACATGAGAGCGAGCAGTGTCCCAAGCTCTCCTTTAGGAAAACCTTCTCGTGCAAACCAGCCTAGATAATGGCCTGGGAGGTCTGCCAGCAGCCTGCCTTTGTATTTGCCATAGGGCATTTCCCGTGTGACGAGTAATGAGAGATGTTCTGGAGTCATGGGTGAATATGCCAAGTCATATCAGCGTTGATGCATCAGAGATATTATATGACGGCCCATGGGGACTGGTGGTACAGATGTCGTAGGTATGACTGGTATCGTTAGATACCAGTTGATGTCGGGAGTAAAATATTAGACTAGAAATGTTGTTTGATGACTTCGTCAAATGCGGCTACAGCCGACATGCCATTCCGCATCAATGTGGTAATCTCTTCTGAATACGTTCCAATTTCTGGAGGTAGATTTTGGCGGTTGTTTTTATAGTATTCGTATTTTTCTATATCAATCTGTTCTTTGGCGCGGGTTGCTGCGCTGGGGCCACGAGAGGTGCTAGCACGAGGAGCACGTGTCTTGGCTGTAGTTGCCCGATGTCCTGTTGATGCTAATTTGACCTGATCCAATGTTAATACCCCAGTGGTGTTGGTTGGCGCAAACTCGCCATCTTCCGGTGTTAACAGGCGATGCTCACTGTCAAAAGCCATTCTTTTACCAGCAGTATTGATCACTTGATAGTGTGGCCGCTGCCCTGGTCCGCTAAGAGAGAACTCCGCACGATCGCCATAAGTGGTCATTTGTTCGATAACCCCTGTCAAATAATCTGATTTCAGAGTGTCTATTTTGCCATTCCAGCGTTTGGTTCTTTTCGTATTCAAAATGTTATATCCAATAATGATAGTCAGTCTTTAGCATGCAGCACGGTTGTTCGCGGATGAATTTCTGGCCGACCATCTCAGATGGATTCAGAATGGGCCAACGTATCTTGATATGATTGTTGACATGCCAAACATCTCTTGAATGGGGCATAGAAGTACGAGTCAACCTATTGCTACCCTACATTATCACCCGCGATGCATCAGGATTGGCGCAAATGTGCAATTTTATTTGCCTTGTTACACAAATAGATAGTGCCTAGATGGATTTACTCAGTTTCATGTAGTTCATTGTGCGGATGGGGCAGGGGAATAATAATCAAAAAAGGGGGCATATGCACGGGGATTGTTACAAGTGATACTGCAGGAGTAGGAATGACCAAGGTATGGCTCCATTCTTTGCCCCACGGATGAGGTTTGGTATTTCTTGATTGAAAATGGCATATGCGTACCAATATGTGCCAATAGGTACCTATCCATCAATATCTTCCATGAGCTCTTTTGTATGCCATCTCGTATTGCCGTTACCATCGCTCTTATTGTATTAACCCTACTGCAGGCATGGGTTGGTTGGCGACTATTGTCAATATTGACAGATATTGTTGCGTGGCAAGTTGCAGGGACATTATTTCTGACGTTATTACTGCTATCAATTCCTTTAGGCTTATTCGCACATAGGATTGCACGCCAGCCCTTGGCAGACCGACTATCTTGGGTAGGTATGCTGGCGATGGGATTTTTTTCTTCGTTGCTGCTGCTGACTTTATTGCTAGACATTATCTTGTTGTTATGTTCCATAGCGGGTGTTTCGCAATCCTGGATATCACCAACCAGTGCATGGATGGTCGTGTCAGGTGCCGTCTTGTTGACGCTCGTCGGTTATTTTTCAGCTAGGCGCATCGCGAGAGTTGTCGATGTCGATGTCCCGATTGCACATTTGCCACCACATCTGGATGGGTTTGTCATTGTGCAGATTAGTGATATCCATGTCGGCCCCACCATCAAGCGTACTTATGTACAAGCCATTGTTGATAAGGTCAATGCATTGCAGGCAGATGTAATTGCTATCACGGGGGATTTGGTCGATGGTAGTGTACGTGATTTAACAACCGAGACGCAGCCCCTTAAAACGTTACGGGCTCGCTATGGGACTTACTTTGTGACTGGCAACCATGAATACTATTCTAATGCTGACGAATGGGTTGATGAGATCCGTCGCCTGGGAGTAACGGTGTTGATGAATGAGCACGTGGTATTGCAGCATGCTGGTGCCTCTGTGGTATTAGCAGGCATTACGGATTACGGGGCGCATCATTTT
>JAATGO010000441.1 GCA_015654605.1 Betaproteobacteria bacterium | reverse complement strand
TGGGGCCAAGTGGATGTGGTAAATCGACGTTGCTGAACATGATTGCTGGTTTCGATAAACCTACTACTGGCACGGTGAATGTTGGTGGTTCTGTTGTGACTAAGCCCGGTGCTGATCGTGGTATGGTATTTCAGCAGGCAACACTGATGCCTTGGTTACCGGTATGGGAAAACGTCGCTTTTCACCTGAAATTGCGAGGTGGCGATAAAGCAGGGCGACGACATGCTGCGCAACCCTATATTGATATGGTTGGCCTGACAGGTTTTGAAAATTATTTCCCGAGTGAGTTGTCGGGAGGGATGAATCAGCGCGTGGGCATTGCACGCGCTTTATTGATGAATCCAGAAGTGATTCTGATGGATGAACCATTTGGGGCGCTTGATGAGCAGACCAAGATGGATATGCATGCAGAACTGGTACGTATTTGGCAAGCGAGTAATAGCACAATTGTTTTTGTGACGCACGGTATTGATGAATCACTGGCGCTCGGTACGCATGTGGCGGTCATGTCTGCACGTCCTGGCCGTATCCGAGAGTTGATCGAAATTGATTTGCCCCGTCCACGTGATCCAACCAGTCAACAATTCAATGACTACAAACGACATCTTTTGTCGCTGCTGCGCGCGGAGCATGCCTCGGCATAATTCTTTGCTTTTTTTCTTCCTTTATTTCATCTCTACATGATCCCAGCCATCCCGGTAGTGGCGCTGGGATTGTGTTGTCAGACACATCCTACTTCAATGATGCATCGTCATTTTCATCGTTTCGTAGAGTAGCGATTGATCAGGTGGGACAGTTTCTATCAGGATGGCTTACCACGTACCGGCAGCAGTTCTAGCACTGTTTCTACCGGTCGGCACAGGCGTGCGCCCAAGGGAGTAATAACAATCGGACGATTGATTAATATCGGTTGCTGTGTCATTAACTCGATGAGTTTGTCATCTGTCCAGCTGGGATCATCGAGATTTAATTCGTCATAAGGTGTACCTCGCCGTCGAATGATATCCCGCACTGGCACCTGCATTGCAGCAATCAACTGCCGCAAGGTTGTCTGGTCAGGAGGTGTTTTCAAATACTCGATGATTTCAGGTTCAAATCCCGCTTGGCGGATGAGCGCTAGTACATTACGCGAAGTACTGCATTGAGGATTGTGATAGATGGTGACAGTCAGCATCATTATTTCTGTAAATGTGGAAAAATAGTCATATTAACCGTCGAGCCAGTAAAATGTAACATGGTTATATAGTGGAAATGGCAATGTAGTACGAAATAGAGTTTGTTATCTGGGGCAGGCAATGAAACATTGAACTATATTATCAAGATTTCCTCGATATTTACTGCGATAATTCTGCTTTCGCTGGTTATCACCCTATTCTTTATTTTATATTTTTTTTCGCATGGATATCGTTCTTGCTATAAAAGCCCTCATCATGGGCATTGTTGAAGGACTGACAGAATTTCTGCCGATTTCTTCAACAGGACATTTGATTCTTGCTGGCAATCTACTGCATTTTGTGGGGCCAACTTTTACAAAAGAAAAAGTGGATGCTTTTGAGATTGTGATTCAAGCAGGGGCGATTGTTGCTGTATGTTGGGAGTACCGGCGTCGTATTGCCATGGTGTTGTGTGGCATCACCCGTGATCGCCAAGCACAACGGTTGGTCATCAATTTGATCATTGCTTTTATTCCCGCTGCTGTACTGGGCTATTTTTTGAACAAGTCCATCAAAGCGATATTGTTTGCTCCGATTCCAGTGGCCGCTGCGTTCATTGTTGGTGGTTTGCTGATTCTATTGGTAGAACGTCGGCAAGCACATACTCATTTCTCACGTATCGATTCAGTGGATGATATGACGCCATTGGATGCGTTGAAGGTCGGTTGTGCACAGGCGTTCGCATTGATTCCCGGAACCAGTCGCTCGGGAGCGACGATTATCGGAGGTATGTTGTTTGGCTTATCTCGTCAAGCGGCAACAGAGTTTTCTTTTTTTCTGGCGATTCCCACTCTGTTTGCAGCAACCATTTACTCATTGTACAAAGAGCGTGCTGCATTGAATGCAACTGACGTGCCTTTATTTACGATTGGTACGATCGCGGCGTTTATTTCGGCATTTCTGTGTGTGCGGTGGTTATTGCGTTACATCAGTTCCCATGACTTCAAAGTCTTTGCATGGTACCGTATTGTGTTTGGCTTGATTGTTCTGGCAACAGCCTATACAGGCGTGGTAGCGTGGAATGCATAATCATTTCATGGAGTATTGGATCCAGCTTGGTTGACAGTGGATGTATTTGGCAACAGAAAATAGGCATGGATAGTTGTTATGACAATGGTTGAACACCGACAAGAAAGCAAGGCGCTGCAAATACTCGAGTCTGTATTTGGCTATGCTTCATTTCGTGGATTGCAAGCAGATGTTGTACATCATGTGATACAAGGTGGAGATGCCTTGGTATTGATGCCTACGGGAGCAGGAAAATCACTCTGTTATCAAATTCCCGCGTTGGTTAGAGAGGGGATGGGTGTGGTGATATCCCCCTTGATTGCATTGATGCAGGATCAGGTTGATGCTCTGGCTGAGGTCGGGGTACGAGCTGCTTTTCTCAATTCCACTCAAACATTTGATGAAGCACAAAAAATTGAGCGACGTGTGCGTGCTGGAGATCTCGATTTGCTGTACGTCGCACCAGAACGATTAATGACTCCACGTTGCCTTGATCTGTTGCAAACGACGTGTATTGCCTTGTTTGCGATTGATGAAGCCCACTGTGTATCGCAATGGGGGCACGATTTTCGCCCTGAGTATATCAAGCTTTCTGTCTTGCATGAACGATTTCCTACCGTGCCAAGGATTGCCCTGACCGCCACGGCAGATCAGCAAACACGAGAAGAAATCGCACTACGTCTCCAATTGGAACAGGCACGCCAGTTCGTTTCGTCATTTGATCGTCCGAATATTCGTTATCAGATTGTAGAAAAAGCCAATGGACGGCAACAGCTACTGAACTTTATCGAGAGTGAGCATGCCGATGATGCTGGCATTGTGTATTGTCTGTCACGTAAGAAGGTAGAAGAAATTGCTGGGTTTTTACAGCAGAATGGCATTGAGGCATTGCCTTACCATGCAGGGATGGAATACGCCAAGCGTACTGCCCACCAGGCACGTTTTTTAAGAGAAGACAAGATAGTCATGGTCGCCACTATTGCTTTTGGTATGGGCATCGATAAGCCAGACGTGCGTTTTGTCGCCCATCTGGATTTGCCAAAAAGTATAGAGGGTTATTATCAGGAGACTGGACGTGCTGGCCGCGATGGTGCACCGGCTAATGCATGGATGGCATATGGTTTGCAAGACGTGGTGCAACAACGGCGCATGATTGCCGAATCGGAAGCTGACGACACCTTCAAACAGGTACAAGGCATCAAGCTCGACGCCATGCTGGGGCTGTGTGAGACATTACACTGTCGCCGCGTTCGGTTGTTGGAATATTTCGGTCAACAGGCCAATCCCTGTGGTAACTGCGATATTTGTTTAACGCCACCTGTATCTTTCAATGCAACGATCATGGTGCAAAAATTATTGTCGACGGTATACCGGGTAGGCCAACGTTTTGCTCCTGGCCACGTGCTGGATGTTCTGCGCGGAATAGAAGGCGATAGAATCAAGCAGTGGCGACATGAACAACTCTCCACGTTTGGTATTGGCAGTGCGCATAGTGAAGCGGAGTGGCGAGCAATATTAAGGCAAACGATTGCTCTCGGATTACTTCAGGTTGATCATGAATCTTATAGTGCATTGAAATTGACAGATGCTGCACGCCCAGTATTGCGAGGCGAACAGCAAGTGCAGTTACGCCAATATCAAAAACCGGTGAAACAACGGCGTACAACTTCTCAAAAGAATGATTACGCCGAAGCAGGACTTACCAGCATGGAGCAGGTACTATTCGACAAATTGCGGTGGTGGCGTATGGAAACGGCACGTAAGCATAACGTGCCGGCCTATGTCATTTTTCATGACAGCACCATGCGGGAGATAGCCAAAATCAAACCACGTTCTCAAGAAGATTTACGTGGTGTTGCCGGAGTGGGAGAAAAGAAGCTGGAAACTTATGGTGCCGACATCATCGCATTGATGATAGAGCACTCATAGCATCGCAGGCTGTAAATAATCGAGCAAAATAATCGCAACAATACCATTGAGTGGAAAGTGGTGAAGCATCAGCCGCGTTTGCGAAACACAAGATCCCACACACCATGACCGAGGCGTAGACCACGGTTCTCAAATTTTGTGACAGGACGATAATTCGGACGTTCTGCATACGCGTTATCGATTGCGCTATTTTCCAATGTTGGTTCTGCACTCAGTACAGCTAACATCTGTTCAGCATATTCCTGCCAGTCTGTGGCGCAGTGCAGATAGGCTCTAGGAGCCAGACGTGATGCCAGCAAACTGACCAACGGTTCCTGAATCAAACGCCGTTTATGGTGTCTTGCTTTATGCCATGGATCAGGAAAGAAGACGTGCGCACCAGCCAGAGATGCAGGTGGAATCATGTGCGTTAATACTTCTACAGCATCATGCTGGATGAGGCGCATATTGTGCAGATTTTTCTCATCAATGAGCTTTAATAGGCTACCAATTCCAGGGGTGTGGACTTCAACACCAATAAAATTCTTTTCCGGCATGGCTGTTGCGATTTTTGCGCTGGTTTCCCCCATGCCGAAACCGATCTCAAGAATGGTCGGGGCATCACGATCAAATACTTGCTGAAAATGCAGAGGGTGTTTGTCAAAGGGTAGCAAGAAACGTGGCCCCAATAGCTCGATTGCACGCGCTTGCGCGATGGAAAGACGCCCTGCTCGCGTCACAAAACTACGAATCCGATGTTCTGTAGGATCGTAAAAAAGAGGTTTCCCAGATTTGTTTTCAGCAGATTTTTCAGGCATGGAGGTGACTAGTGAAGCATTCATGGAACGGTTAATTGCATGCCAACATGGCAACAACAGGATAAAAGCAGGGTGGAACTAGGAGGAGAAATTTACGCTTACTGCTGTAACGTGCTCTATAAGAGCGAAACGCATTTTACACTTCAGCTCGTCTACGAATTTATTTTCTCATATGAAAGTAACGAGTCCGTTTTCATCCCATACAGGCAACGGACAGTATTCTGGACTTGTTTTTATATAGTGGCAAGTTTCATATTAAGGTCTTTTCTAGTTCCCCTTACATGGCATGAGCAGTAGTCTCATCGATTTATAAAAATGGTTCCAGAAACCAACTTTGTTAACGTTAAAGCTAACAACCTAATCAGCCGTTCAAGAATGCACATTGGGATCAGTCTAGATGGTAATATCTGTTTTCAAAATTCACTTGGTAGTGAGAGTAAATTCATATCAACTAATTTTGTCCAGTAGTTTGGTTTTCTGTATTTTGTCACGAGCTACTAGTATTGGCGAAACAATTAATTTATTTCTTAATGAGATTGATCTAATAAGGAGTAGTCTTGGGGAGAGCACATTACCTTGATGGTTTACGTGGTATTGCCGCATTGATGGTTATGTTGAGTCATGTGGAGCCTTTTATTATCACAGCATTTGTAGGGAAGTATGCTCCAAGTGGAATTTTGGCATCTATATTCTATATGTGTGCAAGTGGCAGCTTAGCTGTTGCTATATTCTTTGTCCTCAGTGGTTTTGTCCTTGTAGGATCATTTGATAAGATTGGAGGTAATGCTCTTGGGGTGGGAGCTGCGAAGAGATACTTCCGTTTAAGCCCCCCTATCGTTGCGTCAATGGTTGTGACTTATGCTTTAGTAAAGTTGGTCGGCTATCATGGCAATGAGGCAGCTGCCATGATGGGTGGGCATGGTTGGCTGGCATCTCAAACACAGGATAATTTAACATTTATACATGCGATTTATGCTGGGTTTATGGCTCCATTTATTGGGGGAAATCCACATAATGGAGTGTTGTGGACTATGAACGTAGAATTCTTGGGTAGTATTGGCTTATTTGGGTTTGCTGCGCTTTTTTATCGCAGTAAGATTTATTGGATGTGTGTATTTGTTGCCGCGACAGTTTTCATATATCTTTTAGGCATTTACGGGATGCACTTCTCAATGTTTCTTTTTGGTAGTTTATTTTTCCGATATCGAAAAAATAAACTACCTTCATTTGCATTATTGTTAATTCCAATCGGTTTTCTTTTTGGAGCTCTGCGTTCGTGGCATGGAGTAATGCTATCGATTCAACACGGGTTTGGGTATAGTGATGGAACCGCATTCCAAGTTCAAATTTTTTTAAATTCCTTGGGCGGTTTATTGATTGTGGTGGCAGTTATTTTTTGCTCACCTTGTAAGCGGTTTTTATCTAAAAAATTATTTGAATACTTTGGCAAAATATCTTTTTCCTTATACCTCATTCATCTTCCGGTATTTCTATCCATAGGGTGTATTACTTATGTTAAGTTGACGCAGTCTTTTGGTTCAACTTTATCTGCCTCGATTGCTATAGTGGTAACATTTGCGATTACAGTGTTATGTGCAGATGTAATTTATAGAACTGCGGACAAATTCAGTATGTGGTTATCAGATAGGATAAGGGACATTTTTGCTAAGACGTTTGATGGGGTGCATGAGCCGAGCGATGCAGTGAGTTGAGTTAATTTGTTAAGTACGTTCCAACCTCCGGCGTCTGTTGGATAAAATGGTAGTTGGTGGATTTCTCTGGCTCGAAGGAGTGGAAAATTCCTGAACCTGAACAATCATTTACAACGCCCCATTGATTGTTGAATTGGAGCGGGTGAAGGGAATCGAACCC
>JAATGO010000356.1 GCA_015654605.1 Betaproteobacteria bacterium | reverse complement strand
AATAACAACGTGCTGTATTGCTCTTCTAAAGTGCGAATCGCCGCACTCACAGCTGATGGCGTCAGTGCCAGCGCATGCGCTGCCTGGGTCAAATGTTCTCTTTCGGCAACCTCTACAAAAATACGCAATTGTTCCAGTGTCATGAGCAGTACGAACCTCAATTGTTCGTTTTATGTTTACAGAATATGCAAAATTGTAAGATATACAGAACATTATCACCACATCATAATAAGTTAATATTACAAATCTGGTGAAAACATGCCTTCTAAGATTGGAATACGCATAAAACAATATCTGCCAGGACTGATTTTATGCGCTGCAATCGTTGCTACATCGACATTGCTGGAAATGGCAGAAGTTGCTCTATTTGGACATGCGTGGCTGGAAAGTCTGGTACTGGCCATTATGCTCGGCTGCGCCATAGGGACTTTCATGCCGTTGCCACAACATTATGCCTTAGGCGTTCAGTTCAGCGCTAAAGTGTTGCTGGAGATCGCCGTCATATTACTGGGCGCTTCGGTCAGCGCAACGGCACTCATGGAAAATGGGATCACACTGGTCGCTGGCATCGCCTGCGTCGTTGCTAGCGCCATATTCCTAAGCTACATCATTGGCAGATACGCTGGATTACCATGTAAGATGGCTATGCTCATTGCCTGTGGTAATTCTATCTGCGGTAATTCAGCTATCGCTGCGGTAGCTCCCATCATTCAGGCCAACAGTGAAGACGTTGCTTCCTCTATTGCCTTCACTGCCATACTTGGTGTCGTCGTCGTATTGGCATTACCCTTTATTTCTACGTTATTGTCACTTTCAAATATTCAGTACGGAGTGTTCACCGGTCTGACAGTGTATGCTGTACCGCAAGTGCTCGCAGCAACAGCATCAGTATCATCAGTCAGTCTACATATAGGCACACTGGTCAAATTAGTACGTGTCCTCATGCTCGGCCCCGTCATTCTCATGCTCTCATTCTTTAGCAAACAGGAAGAACAAGGAACTCATCGCATGTCCACGGCACATCTATTGCCCTGGTTTATTATTGGCTTCCTAACGTTATTGGGACTACGCTCATTTGACCTGATTCCCCACGCGATGCTTCCCACTATACAAACAACAGCCAATCTTTTTACCGTGATGTCTATGGCAGCATTGGGCCTAGGAGTCAATGTAAAAGTAATACTGCAGGCTGGTCAACGAGTGTCAATGACAGTGATCTTGTCGCTGCTGAGCCTGGCGGCGATCAGTCTTGCCCTCATCAAACTGCTCCACATCCCTTGATGACCATCAGCATCACTCGGTCTTCCAATAGATAAATCCTGCCAATCAAAATGTCAATCTCGACACCATAATCACGCACAACGCCACCATGATGTAAGATGATGGGAAGCAGAATGTGTCGTCATAGGCTAGAACGCATTTCATCAATTAACATGAAGGGCATTCTATCTTCTATCATTAACATGCCGAAACGGCAGACATGTTCTGATGATGGATCAGGGGAAAACATGCGCTTTTACAGACAATCACAATGATGCACCATGCCATGGACAGCGTGCGAGAAAATATTGCTGTACTAACACACTTCTTGGAGCAACATGCCAACGTGCTCGTACTTACAGGCGCAGGCATCAGCACCGCATCAGGAATTCCGGATTACCGCGATCAAAACGGCATCCGCCGCGGTAAGGCTCCATTAGAGGGTGAAACATTTCGCACGTCAGAAATCGCTCGCAAACGTTACTGGGCTCGCAGTATGGTGGGCTGGCCGCGCTTGGCACAAGCGCAGCCGAATGCAGCACATCTGGCAATCTCTACTCTTCAAACTGCACAAAAAATATCCAGCGTGATAACACAAAATGTCGATGGTCTGCATCAGCAAGCTAACAATACCAACATCATCGAACTACATGGCAACATCCATATCGTATTTTGTCTTGATTGCGGCACCAGATTTCCACGCAGTCTGATCCAATCGCTATTACAACAAGCGAACCCGCATTTCACTCCGTATTTAACACGTGCCATGGCAGAGACTTTACCTGATGGTGACGCAGATATCGAACCAGAAGCAGTAAATGCAATGAACATTCCTCCCTGCCCTCACTGTGGAGGAAAACTACAACCAGATGTTGTGTTCTTCGGTGACGGCGTACCACATTCTCGGATACAAAAGGCCGAACAAGCTTTCACTGCAGCAGATGCCATTCTCGTCATCAGCTCATCTTTATTCGTTCTTTCTGGCTATCGATTGTGTCGGATGGCCGCGGAAAAGGGGAAACCTATCGCCGCCATCAATCATGGCATCACACGTGCTGACCACTTACTCTCATTCAAGTCCACATTGGCTGCCGAGCGCATTCTTCCCCTATTGGTAAAATCCCTCAATCTGCACCAGAATCTACAAAAGCCATCACACGTTTACCGCTAGAACTGCCAAGAAACGTGCGCCGCTTGACAGAAGTGATCCTGCCCGACATCATAACTGGCTTACCAGTTATCGCACGTATTTATTAAATACGAATTAAAATACGCCCTAGTATTATCCATCTAGCCAATAGACAACATCGCATCGGAATTTCTGTATGACTGCCTCTCCCAGCAAACCAAAAAATACCTCTGAGACGACTGCCGCCACTCCTCAGCGTGACACGATTATTCTCACTGGTGATCGCCCCACCGGCCCACTCCACCTGGGCCATTTTGTTGGCAGTCTACGTAACAGGGTCGCCTACCAAAGCCAATATCGCCAATTCATCATGTTGGCAGATGCTCAAGCACTCACTGATAATATGAATGATGTCAACAAAGTACATCGTAATGTTATTGAAGTCGCCTTAGACTACATGGCTGTTGGTATCGACTTCTCTCAAACCACGGTGTTTATTCAATCACAGGTACCTGAACTGGCTGAACTGGCTTTTTATTATCTGAATCTGGTCACAGTTGCACGCCTCGAACGGAACCCTACGGTCAAGGAAGAAATCCGTCTACGCGGTTTTGAGCGTGATATTCCCGCTGGCTTTCTCACTTATCCCGCCAGCCAGGCAGCAGATATCACCGCATTCAAGGCCACACTCGTACCTGTCGGTGAAGACCAATTGCCCATGATTGAGCAAACTAATGAGATTGTGCGCCGTTTTAACCGTATGGCGAATCAAGAAGTATTGGTTGAAGCGCAGGCACTGGTGCCTGAAATCGGCAGATTACCCGGCATTGATGGCAAAGCCAAGATGAGCAAGTCTTTAGGCAATGCGATCAATCTAGGGGCAACACCCGATGAAATTCGTGCTGCAGTCAAAAAAATCTATACTGATCCACTCCATTTAAAAGTGACTGATCCAGGTCATCTGGAAGGCAACGTTGCCTTCCTCTATCTCGATGCTTTCGACCCTGATCAAGAAGGCTTAAAAGCAATGAAGGCACATTACGTTGCTGGTGGTCTTGCTGATAGTCTGGTAAAAGCCCGACTGGAAACATGCCTGCAAGACTTGTTGACCCCCATCCGTAGTCGTCGTCAAGAACTGGAGAAGGATCGTGAGCACATCATGCATCTACTCCAAGAAGGCACTTTCGCTGCACGCGAAGTCGCAGCAAATACTATGGCGCAAGTGAAAAAAGTATTGGGGCTGAATTACTTTCATTGAATCGCATGTCATCCTCAAAACGCATGAAAAGGCATTGATAATCAGGCGACACTGGTTCAAATATATGCAATGCTTTCGTCGTGCATAGCATGTCAACCATATTTTGAAGATGACTCACCTGGGTCGTTAGATTCTATTCCCGCTCTTCTCTCTCCTGCTCAACCTCTAAATACGGAAGACCAACCGATCACTGTTGGGAATTCGTATTGACTGCTATCTGCTGTTGTTTCTTCCCACCTCATTATCAATCAACCATTAGCAAATCGTTACATTTGACAAAAGGTAAACTTTTCGCATTGATATGGCGATATATTGATCCATGAGAAAGAGTCATGTTCTCGCTAAGTACGTACATTGTCGAATATTCTAAACAGCTCATCAAAAAATGATGAGAATTCTGATAACACTCAATTCATAATATATAACTATACAACGATAGACTCTATACATTAAAGATGATCATTGATAACAAGATTTGAAATGACACCACAACAAATATCCTATCATTCTCCTACCATTGCAATACCGACTAGAGAAAAGATATCAGAAAATAAATATGATTTTGATATATTACAATCTTTCGCAAAGTTAAATGATACTGAATCCATAGAATACCTATTTACCTTGACATGCCATCAAAAATCGCCTGAAGGAAAAGAAGCAGAACGTTTCCTTTTTGATCTCTATACGGGAAAAGAATCTGGGCATTCAGACCTTAAAAAACAACTAGGTAAAGATAGTCTGAGGCTGTATGAATTAATCAAAGCAAGGAATAATAATTCGAGAAGAACAAATAAGAATATCTATGCGATTCCCGAAAAAATATTATTGATGGCTGCATTTGAAGCCGCTAATGAGGCTCCGCTACAAAATGAAATTTTTGATCATCTGAAAAATTTGGACGCGTTTGTTTTAGTTGATGATAGTGCTCATCCGGCCACGCCTTCCCTTTTTCATACAAATCGCTTTATCACAGAACCTGAATTAAGTAAGATATCCTCCATACTAAATCAAGAACAAGACAAGTTTTATTTTCATAATGCCAGGACAATAGAGAATGTACCGAACCTTGATATTTCTCACCAAGATAATCAAGTTCTTCAAGATTCTCATATGAGACAATTTATACCCCTGTTATTTAGAGATCATTGGATCTTGTTCGGCATCTTTGCACTGGGAAACCAGGACAAGAAAGCTGTCGTCTTCGATAGCCTTGCGTACTTGAACGACGACGAAAAAACCCAATTGCATGCTCTTGCCCGACAATATGGTGTCGCCACAAATCCACCCGTCACTTTTTTTAGCAAAAACCTGCAAGAGAATGCGCCCAATGCCTGTGGCCTTCTTGTTACCAAAGCAATGCGGTCTATTAGCAAAAGCCCTCTGTCCCCTATTAATGCACTCGAAGACTTTATCGCGCAGTTTGAACAACATGATCATGAAGAACAACAGTTATTTAATCGGAATGGACGTGCCGAGATGCTTGCCACATTAATTGAAATGCCTCCAGATTAAAACTGCAGACATCTGAAATTCACCTCTTCCCTATCGGGCTAACAACAGCATCTATAGAACGCATTTCCTAAATAGGCATAATACGTTCTAAAAACATTACAGATTCAAGCTAGTAATACATGCAGCACGTGCTGTTGCGCGCACTTGTGTCGCATTCTGTTGCATGCAGAGGCGATATGCGTTCACATGCTGCTCAAACAACTGCTGAGCATGCTCTGGAGTTGCTGCTGCCAATTGCAATGCCAGTGCTCTACTGCCAATCTCAAAATGCTGATAGTCGATGGGGCTATCCCAGTAGCCTCCCCAACTTATAAACCCATTCTCTGCGAAAATATCAATCACGTCTTCTGCCATCCCCTTACGATGCAACTTCCCTGGACGATCGCTGTACCGATTGAGAAACAAGTGCGCAGATCCGGCTGGCGTTACCGTAACACGCTCAGCCTTGTCGAAAGACACAAATGGATTCTGCTTGGGATTGATATCAATCGCGGCACCATAAGCATGCAACGACCAGGAATTCCCTACCGTCAGTGCTCGGCCATTGAATCCAGAAGTGTTATTGTCACGCATAGCAGCATTATCATCTCCTCTATACGCCTCCATTGGCAACGCCTTGGCAAGAGGGAACCTCCGGTGAAATAACGTATCGAAAATATGCTGCACATACTTGGCGCAAGCATCTAACACAACGACGTTCCCGATCTTGCCCGATGCTCCTGTGAAATCAATATACTGGAAGCTGACGCGACGCAAACGCTCACACTGTACCGGATTATTCTTACTAATCACACCTGTCGCATACATTGCAGCACAATCTTTCGTGGTCAACGCTGTCACTGTTGCATAGCTTGGACGAGCTAGCAAGATCCCTACGCATAAGACTATCGTTACCAACCATAATTTTTTTAGTATATTTTTATTTTTGTGCATATGCCTTAATATCTCTTAAGCCTGCCAGACACCATAACCAGCTTCTCGCAAAGCAATCGCCAATTCGACCTCCATCTCGCGCGCTCCCTCATAGGGCATCGGATTGTACATCTCATATAAGTGCGGCAATAGTCGCAAACCATACTCAAGAACGTACCTATTGTGCTGTATGCCTGCCTTGTGTTTATCAAAACGAACGTCTGGATCCAGGCCAGTCATTCCCACATAGACGCAAGGTTCTCCACTCGTATAATCTGGATTGGCCTTACGAAAACGTGCCTCATAGAGGACATCTCGAGATAACTCGATGACGTAGACTGAATAATGGTGTCGAGCTGTTCGGGATACCAAGTACTTGCTCCCTTATGTCTACAATGTCTCAATCCCTATCAGGACTCTCATTTCATCCAGTCACTGAACGAGTAGCTTTACCTGGAGTGACCACTAGCAGCATTCCCATCAATGCAATCACAAATGCCAGTAATTGCAGAAATGATAGCTTCTCCCCCAATACCAATACACCCACCAATGCTGCACTAATAGGTAATAGCACAGTAAACACACCAGCATGTGCTGCAGGGACAGATTGCAATCCCGTCATCCAAAGCCATACACTCCACATGCTGGCAGCAAATCCATAAAATACCAGCAACGCCCACATATTTACAGGTACAGAAGAAAAATGGAAATGTAATGCCGTATACAAACCCATAGGCGTCATCAGCAATAATCCCCAAAAATTGATAATTGCACTAATACGCTTGGGGCTAAGCACTGCCGTCAATTTCTTACCGATCACAGCATACATTGCCTCACACACTACCGCACAAAATACCAGAAAATTACCCAACAATGCCTGGCCACTATCAGTAGCCTCTGCAGCTGGCTCCATATGTGACAACGACAGCATACCAATACCCAGCACACCACACACTACAGCGCCCCATGTGCGCGTACTAATTTTCTCACGCAGAAGAATCCAGCTAAGCAATGCCACGACGATAGGGATAGTCGACATGATCGTGCCGGCAGACACGGCATTGGTCATGCTGACACCGCTAATCATGCACAAAGTGAATAAAAAATTTCCAAAGAAAGATTCTAGAAACACCAAACGACGTGTATGCCATGTCATGGGCGCTTCTGCCTCCGTTTTTCTTAACCAACCCGACATCGCCACTGCACCAATCCCAAAGCGTAGCCACGCCAGTAAAAAAATGGGTAAAACAATTGCTAATGGTTTGGTCAAGGCAACGTAACTGCCAACCATCAACATACTCGCTGCCAGGCAACCATAGGCCTTGCTACGACTAGATAGATAACGCATTCATACTTTTCCTGATATACAGACTGGCTGCAATCTTCCTATTTTACTATCAAGCAATTCTTTTTCCATGTTTTACCATGCCAATTCCATTTCTGACATGCCATACTGAAGAAGCACATATCATCTATGTACAAACTTTCTACATCTTCGGTAAAAACAGTAAGAAATGTAAGGAAATCCTGTAAAAGCATCCTTTCATAGAAACATCATCTATAGTGAAATCTACACCATGTCATTGAAACATATTCAAGTCAATGCGATTGACTCTGCATCAAAACCATTCTGCGGCATGGGAATAATCAACAAGAAGGGTAATTTTATGATGACTTTCAAGAAAACTGTTTCCATATTGCTAACGGCCACAGCACTCACCACATTAATCTCAAACACTGCTTTTGCAGATAACCGCTACCGTGGTGGTAACTATCACGGTAGTCGACATGGCCAGCGCTATGGCGGCATGTATCATAATGGAGGACATCATGGTGGCGGTAACGGCGTTGCCATTGCCGCCGGGATCATCGGTGCTACTGTCATTGGATCCATGATTGCCAATGCAGTATCTCCCCCGACCTATGCTCCGCCACAGATTTATTACCAACAACCAGCACAACCAAGCTACTACGCACCACCACAAGTTGTTTATGAAGAACCCGCTTATTATCCTCCGCCACCTGTCTACTATCGTTATTGACAACCTGTATATTGGCAAATTGCTGAAATGCCGGTTTTGTTTCACATTGACTCCGCACCGTACCTCGCTGGGGTACGCCTAAGCCCAATACAGCAGGCTTATCAATAATTTAAGCGCTCCCCTTATATGCCAGTGCTTTCCGAAACTTGACCGGTTTCCATCCGCTTGGCTCCCATGTTATCTTCGCTGGGGTACGCCAATGCCTCTGAGAATGAGATCGATCCCGGCGAGAAAATCCTTTCGATCATCGTGAACGCATAGCTGTCCTGCCAGGCTACGTGTAAATGGATACTCCTTCAGATCAAGTTGGGACCATGCTGTTGACACCGCTTCCAGGAAGTCAGATCTGTCGAGGCCTTGCGTTCGAGCGAGCTGCCCGTTGCCCGCATTCTGTCCAGCGACGCCAAGGATGTAATTCAGCAACGCGGACGTGGTAACCCAATGCTTTTTTTCCGGCACGCCATGCCGATCACGGAGGAAGCATTAACTGGTCCGAAATACCGGCTGTCGAACGACGCCGAGTTGATCGCACTAAACAGGAACGGTTTGCCGGGTTCAAGGCGAAGGCATTGCTGCCAGGATGGCAGCGGGCAGCGCCAGCGGTGAGCACGGCGGCCGAAGGCTCGCCGTCAATGAGAACGATGCGACCAGTGATGCACACCTCTTCACTACGGCGCGATGGCGCCCACACGCTCTGGCAGCGGCACGTGCGCCAGCAGGTAGCCGCGCTACGTGGCCCAGCACGGTAGAGTCTGGCGGCAGCGTGGTCAGGACGATGTACCCACGGCGAAAGGATGCGGCATCGGGTCCGGCTTGCTGCCCAACGGATCGACCCGATACCAGCCGACAGCCATGTTGTCGAACGGGTTGTAGATCAGGCGTAGCGGATACACAAAGGACGCCCAGGCTAGCAGCGAGGCCGCAGGCGGCGAGACCCGCTAGCACGATACGAACGCGCAAACGTGCGCGGTGCGAACCAGGACGCAACGTGATGCCCACTGCGAAAGACCGAAATCACCATGCACGCATTTTGAACAGTCGTCTTTGTTCACTCTCATCGTGCAGAGTCACAACAATCTCATCGGCATTGAATACGTCATCGTCAGGCCGCACAGGCAGGTCTGAGTCAATCAGCGTGATGATGGGTTGAAGCCCCCCAGGTCGGCATACCGGCGAATGACCGTCAGCAGATTTTCCTTCTTGCGATCATCCAGAGATTCGAACACGCCGTCGTGGTCTGATAAAAAATTGCCACATCTGATGTCGCTTCTCTAGTGATATGCCAATATGGCACTTACCAAAGTATACGCATTCCTTGGGAATTGTTACAATTAGAACCAGAGCAAGTCACGTGGGACGTGACACCGATAACTATAAGGGGAAAAACTTGCAGAGCAATGAGCAATCCTACCACTAACGACACTGACGAAGCATTCAATCCACACTGGCGACAAAACCTTACCGTCTGCATCTTCGGATCGTTTGCGACAGTCATGGCCATGACATTGCTCCTGCCGTTACTACCATTGTATGTGGAGCAGCTTGGGGTACATGATCACGCGTCAATTGTAAGGTGGTCGGGAGTTGCTTACGGCGCCACGTTCTTCACCGCTGCATTAGTGTCCCCTCTCTGGGGACGTCTGGCTGACCTTTATGGACGCAAGCTGATGATGATCCGGGCAAGTCTCGGCATGGCAATCGCGATGTCCTTGATCGGAATGGCTCACAATATATGGCAACTTGTCGCGCTACGATTGCTGGCTGGATTTCTCGGTGGCTATGCCTCTGGCTCAACAATCCTCGTCGCAACACAAACTCCTAAGGCGCGCGTGGGCTGGTCACTCGGCATGCTCGCATCGGGCATCATGGCCGGCAACCTTGTCGGACCATTAATCGGTGGAGGGTTGCCCCCCTTGATAGGCATACGCCAAACGTTTCTGGCCGCTGGTGCAATCATTTTTATTTCATTTCTCACCACAGTTTTCTTTATCCGGGAAGACGTAACCTCCAAAAAAAATGTACAGAAAAAGACCCATAATGGATGGGCTGCGGTTCCCAATAAAGGGCCCGTATTGGCGATGCTGGCAACTGGCCTTTTACTGATGTTTGCTAACATGTCGATTGAGCCAATCATCACACTTTACGTGGCACAGCTCGTACACAATGCCAATCAGGTCACTATTGTCTCCGGGTTTGCAATGTCGGCCGCGGCACTGGGCAGCATACTGTCTGCAGCCTATCTCGGCAAAGTGGCAGACCGCATAGGCCACTGGACCATGATTATTGGCTGCCTCACTGTCGCAGCCATTCTTCTTGTTCCACAAGCGTTTGTTAACGCTGCCTGGCAGTTGGTGGGACTTCGCTTTCTGATGGGTCTTGCACTTGGTGGATTGCTTCCATGCATCGCGAGTGTTATTCGTCATAATGTTCCAGATAAAGTTGCTGGAAGCATGCTTGGTTATTCGACATCGGCTCAATACGCCGGCCAAGTCACGGGGCCATTAGTGGGGGGCATGATAGGCGGGGCACTTAGTATGCAGGCTGTTTTCCTGGGTACGGCTATTCTTCTGGCATGTGGCGCTGGCTACAATGGCTGGATGAAGGCTCAACACACCAAGTAATTGATTCTTCACCACCCACGAAGAGCTTTGTCGTGACGACGCTTATCCTCCTTTGACCGGCTCAACACATCACCAATGAAAAGAGTAAGATGAACTTCTTTCTTATTCATGAAGATTCCTCATCATGCCAAAGATCATCAAACACGATTACCCTGTCTCGCAGGTTCGTCATTACCTGGAACCAGGGCCAATCGTACTGTTGAGTTCCTTCTATCAAGGTCAACGCAATATCATGACCATGGGATGGCAAACCGTCATGGAATTCACTCCTTCGCTTGTCGGATGCATTATTTCCAGTGCCAATCACAGCTTTGATCTGATTCGTCACAGCAAAGAATGTGTCATCAATATTCCCACTGTGGCAATGATTGATAAGGTAGTTGGCATAGGCAATTGCTCAGGTACTGATATCGATAAATTTCAAGAATTTGGTCTGACACCACAGAAAGCAAGCAAAGTCCGCGCTCCACTTATTGCGGAATGTTTCGTCAATCTGGAATGCAAACTAAGTGATGACTGTCTAGTCGATAAGTACAACTACTTTATTT
>JAATGO010000313.1 GCA_015654605.1 Betaproteobacteria bacterium | reverse complement strand
TGCGGTAGATAGATGCTGACTGCCAGCCGTGTGAGTGCTGGTGTCGTCAATTCCACTGGATCGCTGATCAACGGCGCCCCTGGTGGAATTGTCGCTGAAGCCTGGCCGCTAAAGGTGATGGTATGCAAGCTTTCCGGGCGAATAGCTGAACCGGTACCAGCAAATGCGAGCGTAACACCACCAATGGCTAGCGGTTGCTGGCCATAAGCATTGGACAACACAATGCGTACACGCGCACCACCAAGACTGCTGCGCGCAACCTGACGTATGGTCTGCGCGTGCAGTATGGGCGGAACGTTCGTCGGAAATAAAAATTCCTTCCCCCACACTGGCTGCGGACTGGCCGTCCAGCTAGCTATCCAATGCTTGGAGGAAGCGTCTGCCGCTTGTGCGACCGGTACTGGCAAACCCGCGACCAACATCAAGGTCAACACAGCTGTGGTTAAAACACTGGATGAACGAAGCCATGGTAAAACTTCAGTGACTAGGGTATTAGCAGGTTGCATAGTGTGATGAATGTGGAGTTATTTGACTAGCCAATCATGAATGAAACGCCAAATATGTACTAGACTATCTATTCGAAAAATACTTATGAATTGATCTCACAATGGCACGATTAGAAGTCAATCGTTCTGGTGAACTGGAAGTGTTCGTTCGGGTAGTTGAATCGGGTGGTTTCTCGGCTGCTGCACGCTTCTTTGGCATGACACCTTCGGCGGTAAGCAAGCTGGTGACGCGACTAGAGCAACGTTTAGGGACTCGCTTGATCAATCGTTCCACACGACAACTTCAGCTCACCCCTGAGGGCTGCGCTCTTTACGAGCGAGGTATACGCGTGCTGGCAGATCTTGACGAAGCCGAGTATTGTGCCGGTATGCATAGCACACCGCGTGGACGACTGCGCATCAACGCCAATGTCCCTTTCGGTCATCACTTCCTGCTACCGTTAATGCCCGAGTTTCTGGAACAACATCCCGACATTTCTCTGGACGTCGTACTGACTGACGAAGTCATCGATATCCTAGAGCAGCGAACCGATGTAGCAGTGCGTGCTGGCCCCCTGAAAAGTTCCAGTCTGATGGCACGTAAGCTCGGCCAAGCGAGCAAAATTATCGTCGGTGCACCTGCCTACCTGTCGCGTCATGGTACGCCAGCCACGCCTGACGATCTGCAGCATCACAACCTGCTGGGAGCTAACTACGTACGCGCTCAACAAGGATGGCCGCTACGGCAAAATAATAGAGAAACTATCGTGGCTGTTACGGGCAATGCACAAGCCAGCGATGGCGCAGCACTACACCACCTAGTCTTGGCAGGGCTCGGCCTGGCGCGTCTGGCCACTTTCCAGGTACGCGAAGACATTGCAGCAGGCCGACTCATTCCCCTTTTAGAGGACTGCAATCCTGGTGATATCGAGGAGATACATGCCGTATTCGTCGGGCAAGGTGGCTACCTGCCTCTGCGCGTGCGTGCTTTCCTGGATTTTCTGGTAAATCGGGTAAATATCGATAACTAATCAGTATGGTCTTGATCTTGAGTTCGGGGAGAGCAAGCGTGCCGACTTAAAATGGGAAGTGTCGCGTTCTAGGATGACTAAATTGATCCAGTTTGAGTATCTAACTTGGATCGTATTGTCTGTCCAATATCTACCTGCACTAGCATGATAAGCACATGTGAAATTGGAACTTCTACGAAATTCTTGGTGTCACATCTAACTTACAACGCAAAATAACATCAATTTTTGGAATGAAAGTCGGCATCATTCTATGAAATAAGAACATCAGTAACATCCAGC
Organism: Betaproteobacteria bacterium; assembly: GCA_015654605.1. The sequence goes on along the minus strand of JAATGO010000313.1, from coordinate 1,874 downwards.
ACGGCAGCTTTGTATACCTTTAAAGAAAATCGCACTAAGTAGGAAATAGGCTATCCACTGATCTCCACACAAACAGGGATAACCAGAAAATTTTTCGTCAGCCCCATATCAAGTGTTATTGATAGTGGGGATCCAATAATGCTCTACTAGGAGGTTATTTAACATGGGTATTTTCTCATCTATTTTGCAAAAAATCTGTCCCTCAGCACAGGCCAAAACTACATCTGGAGTACCACAGGCTGGTTCAGAGTCAGGCTCTAAAGCAATATCATCTGCAGACGTTCTGGCTATTTTAAAAGAAATGCAGGCTAAGAATCCAGAGAATCTGAACTGGAAAACATCCATCGTAGACCTGCTAAAGCTGCTCAAGCTTGATAGTAGCCTTGTCGCACGCAAACGATTGGCAATAGAACTCGGATATACGGGCAGTCAGGAAGATAGTGTCGCCATGAATACCTGGCTACACAAAGTTGTCATGCAGAAACTTGCTGAAAATGGGGGAAGTGTCCCGAATGAACTAAAGTAACCATGTGAGATGAGGTAGAGAATAATCGTTCCTCATCGCACATGGCAACGGTATGGTGCGAACACCCCTGTGGGGATTTCTCTTCATGGTCAATTATTATTTTATAATGATCATTCTTTAATTATTAAAGACGTCAGCCCCTTTAGGCACAATGAAGATAAAACTGTTTGTTTTCAGTGCAGGATTTTTCTCAAAGCGTGTAAATGTCAATTCTGACACTTGACCAAACGCATCACGCAACTCCATTGCCATCGGTGTACCATTTTTCAAGCCAATGCTGATTTGCGCAAAGCTGGTATCCTTATTCTTTGGAGTCGCCTCCAGCCACTCAAGACCATTCTTGGTACCAGCCTCTTTCAAACTAAAATTCTGTTCCAGATCATTACTCCCGAACAAAATTGCCGCTGGAGAAGAACCAAGCGCGGCACCCAATTGACGAGTCGTCACTTGATTCAGATCTTTATCATAGATAAACAGTTTCTCGCCATCAGACTGTAGTATCTGCTCATATGGCTTTTGATACGTCCAAATAAATTTTCCTGGGCGTGCAAAAACAAAATTGCCGCTGGAAACACCAGACGTCTTTGTATTACCGCTCTCAATTTTGACCAGTTTCTGCTCAAAGTCCCCTTGTGCCGACTGGGTCGATGCAACAAACTGCTTAAATTGACTCAATGCGCTGGCCTCAGCGAACAAAGGCACACCAATCAGAAAAAGAAGAGAAACCAGCAGCAGCCTAAAAACATTCCGTCGTTGTGTCATATGATATTGTCTATGTGATGATGTCGTGTTATTGCGCATTCATGATTTTACGTATCTATAATTTATTACGCATCTGCCATTGCTCTGTAACCCCATTACTCGGGATTTCCTGCTGGCACCAATATTTCACGATTGCCATTCGATTGCATGGTAGATACCAACACGCTTTGTTCCATCTGTTCCAGCAACCGTGCCGCCCGATTATACCCAATGCGCAAATGACGCTGCACCAGTGAAATCGAAGCACGACGATTTTTCAATACAATGGCTACAGCCTGATCGTATAGCTCATCCGCCTCCTCTCCTCCAGCGCCACCGCCTAATACACCATCAGCATCTTCTGCCACGCCACCTTCAAGAATCCCCTCAATGTAATTGGGTTCACCCTGCTCTTTTAAGTGTTCGACAACACGATGCACTTCATCATCTGACACGAAAGCACCATGCACACGAATTGGCAAGCCGGTTCCCGGCGGCATATAAAGCATATCCCCCATACCCAGCAACGTTTCTGCACCCATTTGATCCAGAATGGTACGAGAATCAATTTTAGAGGAGACCTGGAAGGAAATTCGCGTTGGAATAT
>JAATGO010000131.1 GCA_015654605.1 Betaproteobacteria bacterium | reverse complement strand
TTCCAGTTGATGGGGCGAAAATCGCATTGATGGAACTTGTAGCAATGAAATTTGCTCCTCCATTTTCTTGACATGGTTTTGTCAATATCTAACAAACTTGCCCGGGACGTATTGTATTACTTATTGTCCTCTATCTGAAGTCGATCCGAATGCCTCCCACGCTTCTATCTTAAAGCCACTCCATTAAGACTAAGATTGCTTCATTGTATTAGGCAATTGGGATTGTGCTTATTCAATACCATAAAAAAACCGCTTACAAAGAAGCGGTTTTTTATCAGCCAGGAAAGGAATGCCATAGCAACATTAGTGGATGATTTTAGCCAGGAAATCACGTGCGCGATCTGACCGCGGGGAACCAAAAAAATCATCTTTACTACAGTCTTCAACAATCAGGCCTTTGTCCATGAATACTACGCGGTTGGCCACTTTCTTTGCAAAGCCCATTTCATGGGTGACTACCATCATCGTCATCCCTTCTTGCGCCAAACCAACCATCACATCGAGCACTTCATTGATCATTTCTGGATCCAATGCAGAAGTCGGTTCATCAAACAACATCGCAATCGGATCCATCGCCAAAGCGCGTGCAATAGCAACTCGTTGCTGCTGTCCTCCAGATAATTGGCCTGGAAATTTGTCTTTTTGCGCAATCAAGCCAACTCTATCTAAATATTTCAAGCCTTTTTCAGTCGCTTCATCAAGGCTACGACCAAGCACCTTCACTTGCCCAATGGTCAAATTTTCTCGAATAGTCAGATGAGGAAATAACTCAAAATTCTGAAAGACCATACCGATGCGAGCACGTAACTTGGATAAGTTGGTCTTTGGATCACCTACAGAAACGCCATCTACCGTGATAACTCCCTTCTGAAATGGCTCCAGACCATTGACTGTTTTGATCAATGTCGATTTACCAGATCCTGAAGGGCCGCACACCACCACAACATCTCCTTTGGCAACACTCGTACTACAATCCGTCAGTACCTGAAAATTGCCATACCATTTGCTGATGTCCTTAAGTTGAATCATTCTCTTCTCTCCTGAATACAGTATCTCTGCTAGCCATCTAGCCAGCACAAACAATTAGCGGATGATCGCAATCCGATGCTGAAAACGTTTGACCAGCTGTGACAATAAAAAGCTGAGTACAAAATAAACGATGGCGACAAACAGATACATTTCCACCAAACGACCATCACGTTGCGCAATTTTTGAGGCACTGGTAACAAAATCCGGTACAGACCCCAGCACATACACGAGTGATACGTCCTGAAATAACACAATGGTTTGCGTCAATAAGATTGGGGTCATGTTACGGAATGCCTGAGGTAATACGACATTACCCATCATCTGCCAATAATTCATGCCGATCGCATACCCAGCAAATACTTGCCCGCGTGGAATCGACTGAATACCAGATCGCATAATTTCACAATAATACGCCGCCTCAAATAAAATAAAGGTAATCAGTGCAGACTGAAAGGCTCCAACTTGGATCGGTTCATTGGCACCAATAATCCAGGCACCAATATAGGGAACCAGGAAGTAAAACCAAAAAATGACCAATACAAGGGGAATAGAACGAATTAAATTGACATAGCCGGTAGCTGTCAAAGAGAGGAACTTATTGCTAGACAAACGCATCATTGCTAGCAAAGTACCGATGATGACACCACCGACCATCGCGGAAATCGTCAATATCAATGTGAATTTAAGGCCTGTGGTAACCAAGTAGTACCATGAACGCTCGATGATATTAAAATCAAAATGTGCAAACATGCTTAGTGCCCTCCCCCGCTGGTGCCACCTGTGATATATCCGGGTACGGCAGTGACTTTTTCCAGAATACGCGCTGCCAATAATGCAATGACAGAAATAATAATGTAAATAATCGTTGCTCCCGTCAAAGCTTCAAACGTCTGAAAGGTGAACTCACGCATCGAGTATGTCGCTGCTGTCAGCTCCACAAGACCAATCGTCAATGCAACAGAACTATTTTTGATGATCGCTGCAAATTCATTAGTCAATGCGGGAATAATGATCCGAAAAGCCATGGGCAACAGCACATATTGATATACCTGCCGAGGCGTCAAGCCAAGCGCAGCTCCTGCATTGCGCTGCCCACGAGGCAAAGCATTGATCCCAGTTGACACCTGGATAGCTACACGCGCAGAAGTAAAAAATCCAAGCGCAAGAAAAGCCGTTACAAAAGAAGAATTGGGTAAGCTTTTGAGCCAATCACCGAAGCCACTTGGCACTAATTCCGGCACTACAAAATACCAAAGAAACATTTGGACAAGCAAGGGGATATTACGAAAAATCTCCACGTAGATATTGGCAATGATCACCACCCAGCGATTCTGTGTAGTGCGAATGGTACCTATGATAGTCCCGAGTATTAAAGCCATAATCCAGGCTGAAACTGCAGTTGCTACCGTCCATTTCAAACCAATTAGCAGAGTATCAATATAAGAAATGCCATCCGGAGACATCTCCCAAAAAATACCCCAATTCCAGTTGTAATGCATAAATAGCCTCGTGTTTAACGTGTCACAAAGTGCACAACGCCCTATTTCTCTATATTGCCAAAGATAATCACTCTATGAATTTGCTCATTAGTAACGCATGGTTCATGGTTACTATTTACATTAAAAAACGGGGGAAAAAACCCCCCGTTTTAGTTAAATGTCATGACCGACAACAATAAAAATTACATCTTCTTGCTTGATTC